>JAZOCX010000066.1:0-3004 GCA_045596725.1 Eubacteriales bacterium | reverse complement strand
TACGAATGAGGCAGGGTTGGGAACGTCGAGTATTGCTCATAGCGCATCAAATGAAACGCAACCGGTAAAGCAGGCAATGATGGGTATTTTTGAGGTATTTGTTGATACTATTGTGATATGTACGGTAACGGGTCTTGTGATTTTAACAACTGGCGTGCTGGGCAACGGGTTATCTGGGGCACCTCTTACCGTGTCGGCCTTTTCTTTGTGCCTTGGCAATTTTGCGGAGTTATTTATTTGCATTAGCATTACCTTATTTGCTCTTGCGAGTATTTTCAGTTGGTGTTTTTACGGGGAAAAGAGTGCAGAATACCTATGGGGAGTTCGGGCAATAAAACCCTATCGATTGGTTTACATAATGTTGGTTTTCGGTGGTGCTGTGCTAAATATGGAAACCGTATGGCTACTCTGTGATATATTTAATGGGTTAATTGCCATTCCCAATCTTATTGGCGTGATATCATTAAGCGGGGTAGTAGTAACATTAACGAGAGATTATCTAAAAAATGTGGGGCGTCTGTCTTGACAAATAATATCATTAGGCTGTACAATAGACAGGTAATCGGTAGGTGAGGCTACCGCAGGGATACGGACTGATGCCGCGAAATGGTGGAGACACTATTAGATGGCCAGCAGGGAATGTCGTATTAAGGCATGACCTAACGCAGTTTCATCGCCCTGTGATGCTGAAGCTTGAACGATGACTTACAGGGATATACTATCTTTGCCTGTCGGAGTGAAAGCTTTGACAGGCATTTTTTGTTTACATATTTTATGAAGGAGGATGCGGTATGCAGGAAAAAATTCTTGAACTCTTGGAAGAAAAGAAATTTCTTGCCGTTTCGGAAATGCTAAAAGAGTTGTCGGCACCTGACGTTGCCGTTTTACTCCAAGAGGCTCCCAACGAGCATTTGCCCATCGTATATCGGTTGTTGCCTAAGGAATTGGCGGCTGAGGTTTTCGTTGAAATGGATGATGATCAGCAGGAACTGCTGATTCACAGCTTTAATGACCGTGAGCTTCGTGAAACGCTTAGTGAACTGTATCTTGACGATATGGTTGACATTATCGAAGAGATGCCCGCCACGGTGGTCAAGCGTATTTTGCGTAATACCGATGCCGAAACGAGGGTGATGATCAATCAGATTCTCAAATACCCCAAAGACAGTGCGGGGTCTTTGATGACGATTGAGTACGTTAGCCTTAAAAAAGATATGACGGTACAAGCGGCCTTCGATCGTATTCGTAAGACGGGCGTGGATAAAGAGACGATCTATACCTGCTACGTAACCGATCGCAATCGAAAATTGGAAGGTATCGTTACGGTACGCACTTTGCTGTTAGCTAAGTACGAAGATCGCATTGGGGATATTATGGAAGATCATCCGATCAGTGTTTCTACCCACGAGGATAAAGAAGAAGTCGTTAAAATGTTCGACAAATACGACTTTTTGGCTTTGCCTGTTGTGGATCAGGAAAAACGACTGGTTGGTATTATCACGGTTGACGATGCTATCGACGTTATGCAAGAGGAGAATGATGAAGACTTTGCTAAGATGGCAGCCGTTACCCCCAGTGAGGACAGTTATTTTAAGACGACTGTCTTTGGACATGCTAAAAACCGCATTATCTGGCTCTTTATCTTGATGGTTGCCGGTATATTTACCGGTGCGATCATCAGTGGATATGAAGAAGCTTTTCAGGCCTATCCGATGCTGGTTGCCTTTATTCCTATGCTGATGGGTACGGGCGGTAATGCCGGTGCGCAGGCTTCTACCTTGGCTATTCGTGGTATGGCTACCGATGAAATCAGTTTGAAAGATTATTTCAAGGTTGTCTTCAAAGAGGCGAGAGTAGCGCTGCTGGTTGGTTTGGCACTGAGTGTTATCAACTTTATTCGAGTTTATATCACCTATAATGATTTTACCTTTGGCATCATTACGGGATTAAGTTTGATCTGCACCATCTTTTTTGCAAAACTACTCGGTTGCTCGATGCCGATGTTGGCGAAAAAATTGAAGCTTGACCCTGCCATTATGGCATCACCTTTGATTACCACGCTGGTGGATGCCGGCTCCATTTTACTGTATTTTAGCATTGCAACGGCTATGATGAAGATATGAGCGATAAAAAATAAAAAATTTTCAAAAAAACCTTGCATTTGTCGAATGAGTATGCTATGATTACCTATGCTAATATTCCATAGGAGGTGAATTGAAGTGAAGGAAGGAATCCATCCTAAATACGAAAAATGCGTAGTTAAGTGTCCATGCGGAGAGACTTTTGAAACCTCCTCCACTAAGCCCGAGATTCGTGTTGAAATTTGCTCGAAGTGCCATCCGTTCTATACGGGTCGCCAGAAGCTTGTTGATACGGGCGGACGTGTTGACAGATTTAAAAAGAGATATAGCATGGACTAAAACCAAACGGGCTGATTATCAGCCCGTTTCTTTTTTCCATATTCTTTGTCTTGAAATGAGTATATAAATATATTATAATATACTAAATTAATATACAGTAGGTGAATGTGATGAAGAGAGTTCCTGCAACCGAATGTCCCAAATGCGGATGTAATTTGATAGGTCGCGGTTATCATTTGAAAAACGGCGCCATGATTCCTTATGGTGCACTGTTCAAATCATCGGCAGTTATGTATGAAATTTGTACTAACTGCGGTTATATCATTGCCGGCTACGTGGATCAGCCTGAGCTTTTTTACGTAGAAAAGGATCGCTTAAAAAAAGATGCGACAAAGGCGAACAAGCAAAGAAAGATCTTTTAGTGAGGAACCATGAACAATACATTAGCACAACAGCGGCTCTCGATGCCGATTATAGCCCTGCGTGGTCTTGTCGCTATGCCGGGTGCAACCATACAGTTTGACGTTGGTAGAAAAAAGAGCGTTATGGCGGTAAACGGCGCCATGAAGCAGGATCAAATTGTCTTTTTAACGGCACAAAAGGTGTCCTTTATTGATGATCCCGTATTTGAGGATTTATATGAC
>JAZOCX010000065.1:0-7517 GCA_045596725.1 Eubacteriales bacterium | reverse complement strand
TGTTCTGCCGCCGTATACTGTCACATACAGATCGCCTGCACCAAGCACCAGATTATCAAAATCGCCGGCATTCTGCAGATGCAAAAGCTTGTTCATTTCTCTGACGGCCTGTCCAAAAACAGCGGCCTGGGAATTGTAATGCAATTCGCTGTCGATGCCAAATTCCTTTTGATTCAAACCGATGGTAAGGGCAATGCCCAATGCAAATCCGTTTTTCAGGGCAACAGCACTCTCTACGCCAACAATATCGGTAGAAAGACTGATGTGATAATAGTCGGTAGCCATTGCAGATTTGATCATGCGCAGGACATCCATATCCTTGCCGCAAAAGGTAACTTCTGTCTGATCGTGGGCAACAAGCTCATAACTGGTGCAGGGGCCACCGATGGCATTCAGGGGAATGTTTTTGCCCAATGCATCCAGCTTTTCCCGCCAAAGATCCAGATAGGTAAGCAGATCTCCGTTTTTGGTATTCATAAGACCTTTTGTGACGGAGATCATCGGCACATTTTCTTCCAATTTCGGCAGCACCTCATCCCGGTACCATTCCACACCGAAGCTGCTGACGCCGCAGATGATAAAGTCTGCACCCCGGATGGCATCTGCCAATTCTTCGATTTGATAATAGGTAATGCCGGCAGGGAAGTCCTTGACAAACTTGGGGTGGCGGCCGGTTTTGCGGCAGGCATCAATGATTTCCCGGTCCAGATGGGTGCCGACCAGCCGCACTTCATTTCCATTTTCTCTTGCAGGGAAAGCCAGCGCAGAACCCATCATACCTGCGCCGATGATTGTAATTGTTTTCATAGTTTGACATCCTTTCAAGAAGATGCTATCATTGTAAAAAATGATTGATTGTATGTCAATAAGTGTCCGAAAAGTTGATAATTAAACAAAAATGATCATTTTATAGAATAGAAGGGAACAAATATGATCAAAAAAGAGAGACAAGAAGCGATTTTAAAAATCATAAGAGAACGAAAATATTGCACGGTAAATTATTTGTCGAAACAGTTATTTGTGGCGCCGATAACCGTCCGGCGTGATTTGACCGAAATGGAAACAGCGGGGCTTGTCGCCCGGTGTTTTGGCGGCGCAACTATCCCGGAGCACGAAAATCGAGAAGTTCCTTTTGAGATAAGAAACAAAAGTAATACTTCCATCAAAGAAAAACTTGCAAAAAAGGCATCAAAACTGATCACCAATGGTGATGTTGTGTTTTTGGATGCATCTTCAACGATCAGTCATATGACAAAATACATTTCCGAAGAACAGAATGTAACTGTTATAACCAACAGTGTGTTAGTTGCCGAAAAGTTAAAGGAAAAGCAGATAATCTGTTATTTGACGGGTGGCAGACTTGTGGAAAACTCATATGCGCTTGTTGGAAATGTTGCCGAAAAAACTGTATCAGACCTTTACGCAAACATATGCTTTTTTTCAGCGCAAGGCATAGATGAGAATGGCGTGATTTCTGACCAATCCGAGTCAGAAAGCGCACTTCGTGGATTGATGATCAAAAACTCCCAGAAGCAATACTTTCTTTTTGACGGTAGCAAATACGACAAACGTTTTGCATTCAAGATTTGCACGGTGCAAGACATCAGCGATATTATAACCGATCTGGACAATCTGTCTTTCGAAATGGGAGATAAATAATCAGTATAAATCTTCCCCTTTTACAAATAATAGCATCGTAATTTGTAAAATAAGGAGATAGATATATATGAAAGCAACTGGTATCGTCCGTCGGGTGGAGGCTCGTGTTATAATAACACAAAAGTGCAATAAACCCTTATTAATGCTGGGTTTTCAATGATTTTTTGAAGAAAAATTTTTGAAAAAAGCAGTACATTTTGACCTATTCATAGCAAAAAGCATCCCGATTAGTTTCGGGATGCTTTTCTGTATTTTGATGGAGTTGTGTTTAAACTTTTTGCAAAGAAATCATTAAAGTTCCTTACGCTTTGAAAACCGCTACTAAGAGCGATCTCCAGGATACTATCATTCGTGTTTTTTAAAAGTTCAATCGCAGTTTCCAAACGGTACAAATTCACAAAATTTGTAAAAGACATATTAAATATATTCTTGAATTGGCGTGACATATAGTTGTAATCGTATCCAAATTCGGTTGCGATATCTTTTAATGAGATGCGTGTAGTATGTTTTTCGAACACGTAATCAGCAATACGCACGATTATTTCCACCTTTTCCGTGTCCTTCTCAGTCAGAGGCACAGCCGATAAAAACGCTTCGCAAATAGCGTAAAGGCATGATTTGAGAGTGTATTCTGTAGGGGAATTGTTATAGATTAATTGTACTTTCACATAAGTTTCAACCGGCTTTTTTAAACGAAAAACGAATCCATCGCCAACTTTTCCAACAATTTTTTTGGAAAAGGAATGCACAAAATCTCCCGAAAAAACCAATATCCAATATTTGCACTCCTTTTCAGGCACGTAACTATGAATATCGTACGGCAAACAAAGACCAAAATCTCCAGTTGTCATTTTATACGCCACATTATTTAAAGTGCAGTCTAAATTCCCTTCTATAATATAAATCAGTTCCAGGTTTTTGTGAAAATGATTCTCCCAGATTGTATCAGAATAAAAGGTAATATTAAAATTGTAGTTTGTGTGGGAATTGAAGGTTTGGTGGAATATCATAAGATTACCCCAAAAGATAAAATATTGCTTGTATTATATCAAATGGTGCGAGAAAAAGTCAAGAAATTGCTTTATAATTTAAAGAAAGGAGGGGCTTATGGATAAGAAAATTTATGAATTTATAATCAATAAAGAACATCATATATTCCGTCACATGGTGAACTGGGATTTGGCGGAGGAGTACGCTTCTAAGCAGCTTTCTGCAATCGAGAGAATGGCTGACAGATTTGAAAGGCTTTGCGAAGAAGAAACAGCGGTTATTTTAGAAAATGAGCAAATCGTATTTTTGCGTACGGTTTCTAATTTGCCTGCCATATTTACTGACAGCGAGTGGGATGAAATAAAGTCAAAACATTATATACACGAATTAGGCTTTATGTCCAATCTGTCACCCAATTATTATGATATCATCTCTATCGGATTGTTGGGAAAAAGAGAAACTGCCGACGTTTACGGAAAAAGAGCGATAGATAATATCATCAAACTATCAGACAAGTATTTAGAAGAGGCTAAGAAGCTGGGGCGGGAGGATTTGGTTGAGGTATTCACACAAGTGCCCCGTTACCCTGCCCGCACTTTCCGGGAAGCGTTGCAATTTTTCAGAATTTTGCATTACGCTTTGTGGCTTGAAGGAAATTACCATAATACCATCGGCCGATTTGATAAGTATATGTATCCTTATCTGAAAGCCGATATGGAAAAGGGCATTTATACATACGAGTCAGCACTGGAATTGCTTGAAGATTTCTTCCTTTCTTTTAACAAAGATAGCGATATTTACGTTGGCGTTCAACAGGGCGATAACGGTCAGAGTATGATGTTGGGTGGATGCGATGAAGAGGGGAACGATGTATATAATCTTCTGTCGGAACTTTGTCTTAAAGCATCCTGCAATAATAAAATGATAGATCCAAAAATCAATTTAAGGGTTTCAAAAAATACCCCGCAAGACAGATACACCGAGGCTACAAAGTTAACACGTGCGGGACTTGGTTTTCCACAGTATTCCAATGACGACGTGGTAATCCTGGCACTCGAAAAAATGGGGTATAGTCATAACGATGCTGTGAATTATTCGGTTGCCGCCTGCTGGGAGTTTATTATCCCCAACGTTGGCGCAGATGTTGCCAATATTGCGGCGCTTTCTTATCCCAAAGCAGTGGATACGGCTTTGCATAGCAGGCTCGAAGAATCAAACACTTTTGAAGCGTTTTTTGCAAACGTAAAGCGTGAAATACAAAAGGAATGTGATAGTATCTGCGCAGGCATAAAGGACCTTTGGTTTATACCGTCCCCCTTTATGAACGTTATGATGGATTGTGACATTTATAACGGTGGTAAATATAATAATTTTGGCATTCACGGAACGGGTATTGCTACTGCGGCTGATTCTCTGGCCGCAATTAAGAAGTATGTTTTTGAGGAGAAGTCAATAAAAAAGGAAGAATTGGTGAAGGCTGTAGACAGTAACTTCGAAAACACACCCGAAATGCTGCATAAGCTCCGTTTTGAAGCGCCAAAGCTAGGCAATAACGATGATTTTGTTGATAGTATTGCAACCGAACTTTTGGATACCTTTGCAAATTCATTAAAAGGAAAAACAAATTGTCGTGGAGGAATTTACAGAGCAGGCACAGGATCGGCAATGTATTACCTATGGCATGCAAATGAGATCGGAGCTTCTGCAGATGGCAGAAGAGCGAAAGAACCATTTGGCACAAACTATTCTGTATCGCTTTTTGCAAAGGTAAAAGGTCCTGTTTCTGTAATAGCGTCTATGACAAAGCAACACTTTGAAAATGCCATGAACGGCGGTCCGCTAACTTTAGAATTCCATCAAAGCATCTTTGCGGATGATGACGGTATCGAAAAGGTGGGACTTTTAGTTAAAAACTTCATCGGCCGAGGCGGCCATCAGCTGCAGCTTAACACCGTGAATCTTGATAGAATGTTAGATGCACAGTTGCACCCCGAAAACCACAGACAGTTGGTGGTTCGTATTTGGGGGTGGAGCGCTTACTTTGTGGAATTAGATAAAGAATATCAAGACCATGTGATTGCAAGACAGGCTTATACAGTATGACAGGAACAATATTTGATATAAAGGAAATGGCGGTTCATGATGGCCCCGGGATTAGGACCACGATTTTTTTTAAGGGTTGTCCGCTGCGCTGCAAGTGGTGCCATAATCCGGAGGGGTTATCTTTTGAGCTGCAGCTTATGTATAAGTATACAAGATGCATAGATTGTAAAAGCTGCCAAAAGGAATGTATCCACCCCGAATGTCAGTCCTTCGGTAGATGCATTCATGTATGCCCGGAAAACTGCCTTGAAATAACAGGCAGAGAGGTAACAGCAAAAGAACTTGCAAAGAAACTAAAAGAATCTGCGCAAGTGCTTGGTAACTCCTTTGGCGGATTCACCTTTTCGGGCGGTGAACCACTGGCGCAACCGCAATTCCTTTTGGAACTTACGAAAGAACTAAAAGACTACCACCTTTGTATTGAAACCAGCGGCTATTGTAATACGGAAATCTTTAAAGCGGTGCTCGATAAACTCCATTTTGTTATTATGGATATAAAGCTTGCCGACAGCAAGGCCCATAAGGAATATACGGGATCAGGCAACATGCAGATTATTGAAAATTTCAAAGTGCTTAAAGATAGCAGAAAGCCGCACGTTATCCGCACCCCGTTGATACCGGGTATTACCGATACTCCAGAAAATTTAGCAGCAATAGAAAAAATAGTGGGTGACAGTGAGTGGGAAAAGCTTCCCTACAACGCTGCTGCGAGCGCAAAATATAAAATGTTGGGCATGAAATTTAATTTGTAAATAAAGGAGTAGTATTATAATGAAAAAAGTATATCTGCTGTATCCCCAGAAAAAAGGAACTATCGCACCGGAAATTTACGGGCATTTTACCGAGCATATTGGCGGAGTAATATATGACGGCATATGGGTTGGTAAAGACTCAAACGTGCCAAACATAAACGGCTTTCGGAAAGATATTATTGAAAAATTAAAGGCAATCAATGCTCCCGTTGTCCGTTGGCCGGGTGGTTGCTTTGCAGAAACTTACGATTGGCGTGACGGAATTGGAAAAGAGCGTCCTGTCAGAATCAATTGGTGGAGAAATTTTGATGGCCGTTATGAACCGAATGAAGTAGGTATCCATGAGTTCATGTCCTTCTGCGAGGCAGTTGGTGCGAAAGCCTATTTTGCGGCAAACCTGACAAGTGTTTCACCTTTGCATAATCGTGATTTGATTGATTATTGTCTGTCCCCCCGTGGTACAACAACGCTTGCTCTTGAACGTGAGAAAAACGGACATCCTGAGCCGTTTAATATTCCTTATTGGGGCGTAGGAAATGAAAATTGGGGCGACGGCGGAAATATGACTCCGGAATATTATGTTAATGAGTACCGTAAGTATAGCACAGTTATGAAGAATGCTGCTCCGAATGCACAGTACTTTGCTTGCGGTTCTAACGCTGAGGATTATAATTGGACCCACAAGATTTCGGCAAACATCGGTGGTGTTCGGACTGACGTCAACGGATTTGCCATGCACTATTATTGCGGTGCTGCGGGTGACCCTGTTGCATTTACAAATGAAGATTGGAAAACGCAACTGAGACAAGCCGCCAAGATGGAAACCATAATCAATCGCAATTGGAGCATAATATCTGCCTATGGGCAACAGAATAGATTAAAGCTTGTTATTGACGAGTGGGGCTGTTGGCATCCGAACGGTTCAGGCCCCAGTAAAGGAGCCAATCTTTTCGAGCAACAAAGCACTGTGCGGGACGCTATGGTAACTGCATTTACCCTCAACATTTTCAATAACCATTGCGAAAAGATTAAAATGGCAAACGTTGCTCAGCTTGTAAACAACTTACACGCACTGTTTCTGTCCTGCGGCGAAAACTGCATAACCACACCAACATATCACGTTTTCGATATGTATAAAGAACATCAGGGAGCAGAGGGTATCAATGTAACGGTAACGGACAATGATGCGTTTGAAAAATCCATTACGGTTTCCGCCTCCGTTAAGGACGGAAAAACCCTTGTGACAATGGGAAATCTTTCTTGCAGCGAAGATACCGAAATAATCCTTGAAGGCGTAGGTGAAAATATCCCTAAACTTGCAAAGGCCGTTATGCTTTATCATGAAGATATGTGTGCGCATAACACCTTTGAACAGCCCGATAAGGTTACACCCAAGGAAGTAGAATTAGACCTTACAAAACCGATAACCATCCCAAAAACCGCAATCCTCGCTATCCGGTTTTGATGGATTGTTGACGCGATACGTCATTTGATTTTTGTTTACCAACTATCTGCTTTTGGGCTTTTGTAACACAATCGTTCTGTAAGCCAATTTGGGCAGTATAAATCTTCCCCTTTTACAAATAATAGCATCGTAATTTGTAAAATAAGGAGATAGATATATATGAAAGCTACTGGTATCGTCCGTCGGGTGGACGATTTGGGAAGAATCGTCATTCCCAAAGAGATCAGAAGAACCCTCAAGATCCGTGAGGGAGATCCGCTGGAGATATATACGGAAAAAGACGGCGGGGTTATTTTTCGGAAATACTCACCTATGAGTGATCTGCAGGATTTTGCCGCCCAGATCTGCGACTCCATTGGTGCGAGCACCGGGCGGATTGCGGCGGTGGCGGATCGGGATTCCATCATCGCGCTGGCAGGCGCGCCCAAGCGGGAACTGATGGACAAGCCCAATTCCCCGGAGCTGGATAAGCTGATGGAACAGCGTACCCACTACCGCTACAATCCCGGCGATCCTCCCGTGCGTGCCACCGATAATTCCGATAAGTA
>JAZOCX010000064.1:0-8515 GCA_045596725.1 Eubacteriales bacterium | reverse complement strand
TATAAAAACACTTGCTTGTCAATGATTTTTTGTGTATAATGAATTGAAAATATTGGAGGTTTTGTTATGGATACACTTATTAATGTAGGCAATATTTTAATGACCACGTCGGGTTCCGGTTCTAATTCCGATGCTACCGGTGGTGGCCTTGAAAGCATGATTCCTATGGTTGTTATGCTGGTCGTTATGTTTGTCGCTATGTATTTCTTTGTGATTCGCCCTCAAAAGAAGCGTCAGAAGGAAGAGGAGCAGATGCGCAATAGCATAGATATTGGCGATATGATTACCACTATCGGTGGTTTGACCGGACGCATTATTGCTACTAATGATGCCGATGATGAAATTGTTTTGGAGACCGGTTCCAATAAATCTCGTATTACCTTAAAGCGTTGGGCAATTCAGGGCAAAGTTGTAGAAGAAACTGAAAACGCTTCTGAAAAAACCGAATAAGAGGTGTTAGGAATGGTTACTGCTTTAAGCGCAAACGCCCTTTTGGGTGGAGGAAATCCCAGCTTCTTTATTGTTATCATCATTATGTTTGTTGCCATGTACTTTTTCTCTATTCGCCCTCAAAAGAAGCGTGAAAAAGAAGAAGCGGCTATGCGTAGCAGCGTTGATATTGGTGATAAGATTATTACTATTGGTGGCATCAGCGGTGTTGTTATCAGCGCTAAGGATGACGAAGATAACGTCGTTATCGAAACGGGCGGTGATAAAACACGGCTCCGTATTAAGCGTTGGTCGATTCAAACTCGAATTCCTTTGGTTGTTCCGACCGATGATCTGGATGACGACGATTTCGAAGACGATGATTTTGATGATGAACCTATTGTTGAGGAGCCTAAAAAGAGATCTCTCTTTGGCTGGAATAAGAAAGATTCCGAGTAATTGAATGAATAATTAAGGTCAACCCCAAATATCTTTTATCAAAAAGAGTTTGGGGTTGATTTTTTATGAAAAAGCGTTCTAAAAAAGCATCAACGGTTATTACATACGCTATTGGCTTAGCGGTATCAGCCGGCAGTTTATTGATTCTTATGGTAATATTTTCATTGATCTCGTCAAAAGTCGGAATGACGGATGGACTTGTTTCGATTTTGTCGATAGTTATAAGTATACTTTCTTGGGGTATCGGTGCTTTTGTTGTGGGATATAAAAACAGAAAGAACGGCATATTGTCCGGCGTTATACACGGAGGCAGTTTACTGGTGCTTCTGATATTGATAAGTTTCGCTTTCCATGGAGGGAATACAGCTCTTTTCAGCGGTAAATTTTTAATTTATCTATTAGTCGGGATGCTTATTTCCTGTATAGGATCTGTTTTGGGTGTCCATTTTGCGCTAAAAAGAAGATAAAATATGCTGAATTTCTTGTAATTTCGATAAAAATTTGATAAAATATCGACAGTATGTCTACGAGTGGTGTTATATGTTAAGAAAAGGTACTTGGGCGGCTGCCGGTATGATTCCGACAATAATCGCGGCAAGCTATATGCCGCGATATGTTTTGTATGGTTTTTTAATTTTCTTAGCGCTAACAGTAACTGTTTTTCTATTTTATCGTCTTAAAGGTCGCTTTGTTCGGGTATTCTTTTTGTTGTGCGCTGCGCTTGTGGGCCTTATCTCTTTTGTCGTTAGATATGAACTTACCTATGCTCCTATCTTGCCCTATGATCAATCCAGAATATCTGCAAGCGTTGTTTTTACACAACAGCAATCAGATAAATGGATTGTCGAGGTAAAAGATGCTCATTGTGAGGGGGAAGAGGTTCATCTCCCGCATGCAATCTCGATGTATATCTATTCCGACAATGTTTTGCAATATGATTACGGTGAGATTTCTTTTACCCTGACAGTTGAAGATATGAATCCACTTAATAATGAGTATGTTTCGGCTGACGATGTTGAGATTCATTCACTTTCACACGGTGCATCGCCAAGTATTTGGAATCGGATGACGGATTTTCGCCAAAGCATAGTTACGACGATTCGAAACTATGTGGGCGGGGATGAAGGGGATCTGGTTGCTGCGATACTGACGGGCGATAAGAACAATCTATCTGCATCAGTTCAACAAGCATTTCGGAAAACAGGCTTAACTCATGTTATGGCCGTATCGGGCTTGCATTTATCCATTATTACAGGTACGGTTGTATACTTTCTTAATCGTTTAGAATTCCACAGAAAATTAGTATATTCATTAGCGTTAGGGCTAACTTTCCTTGTTGCTGTACTGGGCGGTTTCTCTATTTCAATCATGCGTGCTGCTATGATGAGTGGAATTTTGTATATGACAGCACTGATACAAAAGAATGCTGATTCACTTAATTCACTTGGTGTAGCCGTTACGATAATGACTCTCTTATCTCCCTTTTCGGTCATGTCGTTAGCATTTATGCTTTCCGTTAGTGCAACGTTTGGTATTTTATGGTTAAGTCCAAAGATAGAAGAAAAGATTACCGTCCAACACTCCGAGCATTATAAACATAAACGACAAATACAATTATTGGCTGTTTCTGTCAGCAGTTTTATTTTTACCGCGCCGATATTGATTTTATATATTCGAGAGCTGTCGATTGTCAGTGTTCCGATTATGATGCTTCTTAATTTGCCGATTACGCTGCTTTTAATATTTACCGTAATTTTCTGTATCATATCATTTGTTCCATTTTTTGGTGGATTCTTTGCGTTTATACTTCGAATTTTAGCGGATTTTATCCTCAAAGTAACAACTACCGTATCAACAATAGCACCAACAACAATTTCCTTTTATAGTCCTCCTGCACTTATTTTTGCGGTGTTGGGTGCGATTTTACTAATCGTTTTCTTACTAAGGAAAAGAATTTCACATTATCGCATATGTTCTTTTCTTGTGATAATGGCTATGTTGGTCAATGTCTATTTTGTTTTTGATTATACGAATAAGAGCTCGTCGTTGGTCGTTTTAGAAGGATCAAATGGAGCTTGTACTCTTTATATGGACAAGGGTAAGGCAGTTGTTATTGATTGTTCCAATAATTCGCTTGCCTATCAGGCACAGGCCTTGTTGAAACAACGTGGTTTTTATACAATCGACATTATGATAGTTACGGGTTTTAATGATTGTTTGGCACGTGGTGTGGATACGTTGTTGCAATATATGCCTGCAAAGACGGTTCTACTTCCGTCAGGACAAGAGAACAATGAATATTTTAGGCGTATAACAGAGGCGTCTGGTTACGCACAGTCCACCGTTGTGCCCTTTTCGGAAGATATCAGATACAGTGAATACCATCTTGACTTGATATCCTTAGAAAAAGAGAAAAACAACATTTCGGTTATTATAAATACAGATAATCAGAAAATTGCCTATATTTCTACAATTAATGATGAGATCATTGCCTCTTGCTATAAAAGGGGACAAGATATGATGGATATAGATACTTTGGTGATTGGTGCAAATACAACAAGTAAGAGTATTGATAAAGTGTTGTTATCTGTCTGTTTGCCAAAGCGAGTGATTCCTGTTTCAACATCACGAAGATTTGATCAGTTGCATCAAGATGAGATAAACGCTATTCAATACGTGGGCGCAAGTCTTTTAGAGCCGGAAATTAATAAACCAATTATCGTAGATCTTAACTAATGGAGATATTATGAATTTATCGACATTCAAAGAACAATTGAAAACGTCTTCATGCTCGGGAATTTATTTGTTCTCAGGAAGAGAAGATTACCTAAAATCGTATTATATCGAACAGTTGATTGCTTCGGTATTACCCGATGGTGATGATGGACTTAACTATATGCACCTTGATTATTCTCAGGTGCGCATATTGGATGCAACCGATTATATCCAAGCATTACCGGTCTTTGCCAATCGTAAGGTGTTGCATATTACAGCCCTTGATACTGATGCTGTGCGAAAAGATATTGCAGACGTTATGGAAAGTCTTGAAAAGGATTTTCCTGATTATATCGTCATTATTTTTGATCGTATTACTACCGACCCGCAAATTAAATCAGTAGCATTTGCCGATATTAAAAAAGTGGCTCCTACAAAAGCAAATGAACTTATTATCAATGAGCAAGATGCTTCTATGTTAAAACGTTGGATGGTAAGACACGCCCAGGCCAATGCAAAAATCTTACCGGACGATGTAGCGGATTATTTATTATCTATCACCGACCGTTGCATGTATTCATTGGCTAATGAGCTTAAAAAGATTTTTGCCTATTCAAAAGGGGAAACGGTTACAGTTGATGATGTGAATGCGGTAACCATTCGCACGATTGATGCGCAAATTTATGAGCTTGCTGATGCTATCGTTTATGGTAGGGCATCGGATTGTATGAGATATGCGGAAGATTTGTTGGAAAAGCACCCTGACGTGATGGTGTTAGGTAGTGTATATAACTGTTTTTCTCGTCTTTACCGTGTTTCGGTTTGTAAGGATAAAGGGCTGAGTGCTTCACAGATTGCTGATAGATTAGATATGAAATCCGGCACCGTGTCTAAGAATTTACGTATTTTACGAAATATGTCGACGGCGTCTGTTCGCAAGATGGTTGCTATTTGTATGGAAGCAGATAGGGAGCAAAAGAGTTTTTCCCGTGATAAGAAAAAAAGTATGGAGCTTTTCTTTCTCAGATTAATGGATTCTTGCTCTCAATAATTTGATGATTCACCGCATAGATTATTTGTGGTGATAGCATTGATTATTAAAATAAATAAATTTATTGCATTTCTTCTTGTTTTGTTATTAGCCTATTTCGCCGTGATTGGAATAGTGATTGACCGTGAATCCAAAACCGTTGTGGGTACATTGCCGTCAGACAATGATATAGTCATTATTATTGACCCCGGTCATGGCGGCGAAGACGGTGGAGCAAAGGCCTCGGACGGAACGATTGAAAAGGATTTAAACTTGTCGATCGCTCTTTGTCTGCGTGATATATGTGAGATGGCTGGTTATGCCGTTTATATGACAAGGGACACGGATAGATCCTTGTGTGATGATGCCTTTAACAAGAACGAGGATATGCATAATCGTATTGAACTTGCCAACAAGTATCCTAACAGTGTGTTAATCAGTATCCATCTCAATAAGTTTTCCATTGAGAAATATAACGGAGCACAGGTTTTTTATTCAACCAATCATGATGGCAGTGAAATATTAGCGCAAGCAATTCAGTCATCTATTGCCCGTAATCTTCAACCAACTAATACACGTCAGATTAAAAAAGGCAATGATAACAGTATATTATTGCGTTTAGCAGAAAGCCCGGCGGTTATTGTTGAAGGTGGATTTTTATCCAATACGAACGAATTAGAACTACTTAAAACAGAGGAATATCGGTTCAAATTGGCCTATTGTATATTTCTTGGACTTTTAGAATATCAAGGATCGGATGTGAAATGATGAAACAAAGAACGACATATATTTGCAATCAATGCGGGTATATAGCGCCGCGATGGATGGGTAAATGCCCGGAATGTGAAGCATGGAATTCGATGGAGGAAAGGGTGCTTACTCCATCACAAGCTAAGGCAACACGCAGCGTTATCAATGCCGATGCTGCTGCAATCCCTATTGGCAATATTGAGCAGATCATCTATGAGAGATTATCCACGGGTATGCCCGAACTTGATCGGGTTTTGGGCGGAGGAATCGTGCCTGGTTCAGCCATCTTGATTGGCGGTGATCCGGGTATCGGAAAGTCAACGCTGTTGTTGCAAATGTGCAAATCCATTGATCTTTGCGGTGGAAAAATCTTATATGCTTCGGGCGAAGAATCCAAAGAGCAGATTAGTATGCGTGCTCAGCGATTGGGCGTATCAGGCGATGAGGTTATGGTTTTATCCACCACGGATTTAGAAACCGTCATTGCATCTGCTGAAAGTATTTCGCCGAAGGTCATGATTGTAGACTCTATTCAAACTCTTTCAAGTGAACAAGTCGAATCCACACCGGGCAGTATTGCGCAGGTAAAAGAATGCACATTCCGTTTAATTCGACACGCAAAGGCAACCGGTACAGCACTCTTTATTGTTGGCCATGTAAACAAGGAGGGCAATATCGCCGGCCCCAAAGTATTGGAACATATGGTTGATTCAGTTCTTTATTTTGAAGGGGACAAGCGTTTGATGTATCGTGTGATTCGCACGATTAAAAATCGTTTCGGCCCTACGAGCGAGATCGGTGTCTTTGAGATGGCGGAACAGGGTTTAGTGGGTGTTGATAACCCCTCAACTATTTTCCTCTCGGGCCGCCCGGAGGAGGTATCAGGTGTATGCGTAACCTGCGTCATGGAGGGTACACGCCCGATTTTGGCGGAGATCCAATCCTTGACGGCACCAACACCTTTCCCGTCCCCCAGAAGAGTAAGTGCCGGTATTGACCACAATAAAATTTGCTTGTTACTGGCTGTTCTTGATAAACGAGCCGGCATATCCTTGTCAACAAAAGATGCGTATGTCAATGTTGCAGGCGGATTACGGCTCGATGACCCGGCTGCTGATTTAGCGGTGTGCTTATCGGTTGCTAGTGGCGTTAAGGATTTTACAATAGATGATGATATTGTCGCCATTGGTGAGATCGGATTGGCTGGTGAAGTAAGACCGGTTGCGGATATTGATCGTAGAATAAAAGAAGGTGCACGATTAGGTTTTCACCGTTTCTTGGTTTCCGATAAATGCAAGCTTGCCAATTACAGTTCGGATATTCAAATCATTTCTGTTAAGGATGTTCGACAAGCGATTCGAATTCTCTGGCCGCAATCATAAGAATTTATAACCCTTCATATAGTAAAAGCGGAGGGTATGAGTATGGATTATGAGCGTAACAGAAAAGGGAAGACTGGTATAGCTTATCAGCGCAACACTGAATATAAAAAACGAGTAGAAACAACCGACAAGAATAGCAAGCAGAATAGCTTTACACGATTGATGATGTTTCAGTGCATCGCTGCGCTTTCCTTGTTTGCGGTACTGGTGTCTATTCGTTATTTTGCTCCGTCAATGCTGGAAAACAGAGAAACAAGCTATATCTATACCGATTTTACACAATCAGTAGAAGAGGTAATATCGTATATTCGATCAAATGTCGCAGATAAAGACTAAGGTTTCTATTCATCCATTGTTTTTTGCCTGCCTTGCCTTGATGATTGTTACAAACAACACCTTATATATGTTGGCATTGCTTTCGGCAATTGCTCTTCACGAGTGCGGGCATTTATTGATATATCGATGGTTTCGTGTTCCCGTCGCAAGGATTGCGCTTCAACCCTTTGCCATTCGAATTGAGCCATCTGAGCGCATTATTTCTCATAAAGTACAACTTCTTTGTGCTTTTTTTGGCCCAATGGTAAATTTGATATCGGCAACGATTACGTATTTTATCGTGTTACAGGTAACAAATGAATGGCTATCCGTGTTTTATCAGTCGAGTTTGTTTTTAGGGGTATTTAACATTCTCCCGATGTTACCGCTCGATGGAGGAAGGGTACTTGTAATTGTATCGGAATATCTGTTTGGTGCTTATATAGCCCAATGGATATCCGCCGTTTCATCCTTTATTTTTTGTGTATTATCCGTTGGGGTAGGCGTCTATTTTTTATTGCAATCCAAGCAAAATTTATCGCTTTGCGCCATTGCTGTTTATATAGGCTTTTGTTTTGTAGCTAAGTTATACTATTACTTAAAAAAGAGGAAGATAAATGTTAAATCCAAGTCTTGAATCAGCGCTGTATTGCGTACAAAAACCAGGTCGTTATATCGGCGGTGAAAAAAACAGTGTCATTAAAAATAAAGATATTGATATTCGCTTTGCCATGTGTTATGCAGATACCTATGAAGTTGGAATGTCAAACCTAAGCATTAAGATCCTCTATGAACTGATTAACAGTCGAAATGATGCTTGGTGTGAACGTGCCTTTGCGCCGGCTCTTGATATGGAAGAGCAAATGAGGCAGAGAAATCTTCCCTTGTGGGGCCTTGAAAGCGGAGACCCGCTCATTACATTCGACTTTATCGGCTTTACGTTACAATTTGAACTGAATTATACGAATATACTGCAAATGTTGGATTTATCGGGCATTCCTTTTTATGCGAAGGACAGGGGAGAGGAGTATCCGCTTATTGTTGCGGGTGGTCCCTGTGCGTTTAACAGTGAGCCTGTCGCCGATTTCTTTGACTTAATAATGGTTGGCGACGGTGAAGAGCATATAATGCAAATGCTCGATTTGTATGCACAGTGCAAGAAAAACGGTGTCTCGAAAAAGGAATTCTTGGAGAAAGCATCGCACATTAAGGGAATATATATTCCTTCACTCTACAATGTTGTTTATGATAATACCGGAACCGTATTCATTTCACCTGAAAAAAAGGTAGAACGATACGTGATTTCCGATCTTGATCAGTGTTTTATGCCTGAGAAACCTCTCGTTCCCACCATCCAAGTGATTCATGACCGTGTAGCGCTCGAAATGTTTCGTGGCTGTATACGTGGATGCCGTTTTTGTCAGGCTGGTATGAT
>JAZOCX010000063.1:0-4558 GCA_045596725.1 Eubacteriales bacterium | reverse complement strand
CCCATAACCAGACTCATATCGTGCTCAATGAGCAGAATGGCGATCTGGAAAGTATCACGGATCTGGCGAATATTCTCCATCAACTCGGCCGTCTCGGAGGGGTTCATACCCGCCGCAGGCTCGTCAAGGAGCAGTAAGCAGGGATTGGTGGCAAGGGCACGCACGATCTCCAAGCGACGCTGTGCGCCGTAAGGCAGAGAGCCCGCCTGCACGTCGGCCAAGTCCTGCATATTGAAAATGGAAAGCAATTCCATCGCCCGATTTTTGGCAATGCGCTCGGTACGCCAGAAGGAGGGCAGACGGAACATCGAAGCGCCCAAAGAGGTCTTCTGTTCACGGTAAAGCCCCACCAATACGTTATCGAGCACCGAAAGCTTGTCAAACAGACGAATGTTCTGGAAAGTACGGGCAATACCCGCCTGATTGACCTGCATCGTGGAGTAGTTATTGATATTTACCTGATTTAAGAGAATGGTACCGCGCGTCGGCTCGTACACCTTAGTGAGCAGGTTGAAGATGGTCGTTTTACCGGCACCGTTGGGGCCGATCAAGCCGGCAATCTCGGTGGGGCCGATGGCGAGGTTAAAGTCGTCCACGGCACGAAGTCCGCCAAACTCAATGCCTAAGTGATGGGTTTCCAGTACAGGCTGACGGTCAACGTCATCCTTGCGGAGCAGGGGTGCGTTTTTGTCAACACGGAACAGTTCACTCATTGTCAGCACCCTCCTTTTTCTTTACAAACAGGCTCTTGCCCATTTCCACCAAGCGTTTTCCGCCCTTCGACTGGGTCAGAAGCATAATGCCGATCAGCAGTACGGCGTAGATGAGCATACGGGCTTCACCCATATCACGCAATAGCGCCGTTTCAGGTAAAAGCGTAAGAATGACAGCAGCAATGATCGAGCCGCGGATATTACCCATACCGCCCAGCACCACGAACACCAAAATGTTAATGGACGTATCAAAACTGAACTTCGAGGGCGCCACCGAAGCGTAGTTCATGGCATAAAGCGTACCCGCCATACCCGTCAGCGCCGCCGACACGGTGAAGGCGATCAGCTTAAATTTGGTAGCCGACAAGCCAATGCTCTCGGCCGCAATGCGGTTATCACGGATCGCCATGATGGCACGGCCGTGCTTGGAGCGAATGAGGTTTAATACGATAATGAGCGCAAACATAATGAGGGCAAAGCCCACCGCAAAGGTCGAAGCCTTGGTGTTACCGGTAACACCCATCGGCCCGTTGAGAATGTCCTTGCAGTCGGTCGGGAGCAGATCCTGTCCAAAGGAGAAATGCCAACCGTCGGCGTTTTTGCCGAGATAGATATTATTGATTAAATTCTTGATAATTTCGCCGAAAGCAAGGGTTACGATAGCCAAATAGTCGCCCCGCAGACGCAAAACGGGAATACCGATAAGCACACCCATAATGCCGGCGATCACACCACCGCAAACCATCGCAATAATCAGCTGTACGATGGGATTGCCGATGGAAGAAAATACGTTAAAGAAGACAACACCAACAAAAGCACCGATGCTCATAAAACCGGCGTGTCCCAAACTCAGCTCACCCGAAATACCCACGACAAGGTTGAGCGCGACGGCGGCAACCACGTAGGCGCAAATGGGCACGAGCTGTCCGGAAAGGGCACGGGAAAGATTGCCCGTGGAAAGCAAAAGCTGAAAAACAACAAAGAGTACGATAACAATACCGTAAGTGATGAGATCCTTGCGGGTTTTTTTATTGATCTTCATATTCTCACCCCTTACACTTTCTCACGTTGCATCTTGCCGAGCAGACCCGAAGGCTTAACGAGCAAAATAATGATGAGCACGGCAAACACGATGGCATCGGAAAGCTGAGTCGAGATATAAGCCTGCGAAAGCTTTTCGATGATGCCGAGCAAAATACCGCCGAGGAAAGCACCGGGAATAGACCCGATACCGCCGAAAACGGCAGCGGTAAAGGCCTTGATACCGGGCATCGAGCCGGTGGTCGGCGTTAAGGTCGGATAAGCCGAGCAAAGCAGTACACCCGCCACAGCCGCCAGTGCCGAGCCAATGGCAAAGGTAGCGGTAATGGTACGGTTTACGTTAATACCCATCAGCTGCGCCGCACCCTTGTCCTCGCTCACGGCACGCATCGCCTTGCCGAGCTTGGTTTTCTGGGTAAGAAGCGTCAGCGCAATCATAATGATGATGCAGGCGGCAACGGTAACGATGGTTTCGCTGGTAATGGTCAGATCCCCAAGCCGGAAGGTCAGCCAATCAATGTTCGCCAAGGAAGAGAACATTTTGGGGTTAGAGGTAAATACCAGCATGGCGCTGTTTTGCAGGAAATAGGAAACACCGATTGCCGTAATGAGCACCGCCAAAGACGCCGCCTGACGCAACGGGCGATACGCCAACCGCTCGATGAGTACACCGAGCAGGGTACAAATGAGCATGGCAATGATAATGGCGAGTACACCGGGCAGCTTGTACTGCACGGCGGCAAAATACGCCATATACCCGCCAACCATGATCACGTCGCCGTGGGCGAAGTTGAGCATTTTGGCAATGCCGTAGACCATGGTATAGCCAAGCGCAATAATGGCATACACACTGCCAAGGCTGATACCGTTGATCAAATTGGTAAGAAAGGTCATGAAACAAAACCCCCTGAAAAATTTCAATAACAAAGAACAGGGCAAACGCCCTCTTCTTCACTATCAAAAAAGACACCACGGAGGAATGTCGGGTTTCCGACATTCCTCCCACAGTATCGATCTGTAATTAGGCAACCGAAGTATAAACGCCGTCTTTGATAACAACAGCCATAGGCGACTTGGAAACTTCGCCGGTAGCAGCCCAGGTCATGCCCTGACCGGTCAAACCGTCAAAGGACATGGTGGTAAACTGCTCAACCATCTTAGCGCAAAGATCGGTATTGCTGATCTTAGCGGGGTCAACGTTAGCGGCCTTGCAAGCGTTGTAGATAGCCCAAACGCAGTCGTAAGCGTCAGCAGCGAACTGGTTAGGAACTTCGTTGTACATGGTCTTGTAAGCGTTAACGAAAGCCGCAGTCTTAGCATCGGTAGCGTCAGCAGAGAAGGGAGTGAGCAGGTAAGCGCCCTCAGCCAGCTCGGTGTTGAAGTTGTCAACGGTGAGCAGACCGTCCATACCGTCAACGCCGAAGTACTTCACGTCATAGCCCATGGTATCAGCCTGGGTCATGATCAGAGAGATCGGAGTGTAGTAGATGGGCAGGAAGAGCATGTCAGCGCCGGCAGCCTTAGCAGCGGTCAGCTGAGCCGAGAAGTCGGTAGCCGAATCGGCAGTGAAGGTACCGGTGTAAACAATAGACAAATTCTTAGCCTTGGCTTCGGAATTAAACTTCTCATAGATACCGGTGGAATAAGCGTCGTCGTTCTGATAGATAACGGCAACCTTGGAAGCCAGCTTGTTGTCAGCGATGTACTGAGCCGAAGCAGAACCCTGGTTGGGGTCGGAGAAGCACATCTGATAGATGTTAGTGCGGCCCTCGATTACCTTAGGCGAAGAAGCCGAAGGAGTGAGAACGAAGATGCCGTCGTTAGCAGCCTCAGCAGCAACAGCCGCAGCAGGAGTGGAGGTAACGGAACCAACAAGGATCTGCATACCCCAGTCCATGAGGTTGTTGTAAGCGTTAACGGAAGTCTCGGCAACGTGAGCATCGTCCTGGAAATTCATTTCGATCTGCATGCCGCCCAAAGCGTTAACCTCAGCAACAGCCATTTCCATGGCGTTCTTAACGGCCTGACCGTAGATAGCAGCAACGCCGGTGGTAGGTCCGATACCGCCGATCTTCAATTTACCGCTGGTAGAGCCGGTGTTTGCACCGCAACCGACAACCGAGAAGATCATCAGCGCAGCAAGAATAAGTGCTAAAATCTTTTTCATGTTAGGTTTCCCCCAAAAAAATAAAATTCAAAGTGATTATATAAGAAAACACCTAAATTGTCAACAAAATCACTGCTTCTTTTTTTTATAAAGAAAAAACATACCATATCTTGTATTGCCTTTCTCAAATTGGTAATAATTAGGACTTGTCAAACGCCGTCGAACATAGTATGATAGGAATAAAGGAGCGTGAAAACGATGTTTAAGAAAATCTCGGCACTTGTTTTGTGCCTGCTCATAATGCTGTCGGTCGTGGGTTGCGGCGAAACACCCGGTAGCTCCACCCCGTCCGATTCCTCATCCTCGTCCAGTCAGGTGGAGGAGATCCATTATCCGATCAACCTCTTGACCGGACAAGAGGGTCTGAGCGAAGAAGCCGTCGGCAAACGCCCCGTGGCGATTATGATCAACAATATCAAAGCCGCTTTGCCCCAGTACGGCATTGCGCAGGCGGATATTATCTTTGAAACGCTGGTTGAGGGCGGCATTACCCGTATGATGGCGATCTACGGCGATTATACCAAGATCCCCAACGTCTGCTCCATTCGCAGTGCCCGTTTCTATTATCCCTTGGTCGCTTCTTCCTTTGATGCGATTTACGTCCATTGGGGCGAAGAAACCAAGTACGCCACCCAGA
>JAZOCX010000062.1:0-5213 GCA_045596725.1 Eubacteriales bacterium | reverse complement strand
GGACGTTATCAGAACAGGAGAAACCGATATTAAGGTGCATTTAATAGATAGTTTCCCAAATCATCCGTATCACGTCTTCGATGATGAGGACATGACAGAACTGGCCACCAGCATTGAAGCTAACGGCCTGCTTAATCCCATAATTGTGCGCAGCAAAGCTGATGGTCGGTATGAATTGATTTCCGGCCACCGCAGAAAAAGGGCTTATGAAATTTTAAAAATAAATAAAATACGTGCTATTATCGTTGATGTTACTGATGATGAAGCCATCATCATGATGGTAGATAGCAACTGCCAACGCTCAAAGATCCTGCCAAGTGAGAAGGCGTTCTCCTATAAGATGAAGTTGGACGCTATTAAAAGGCAAGGAAAGCGCAACGATTTAACCTCGACACAAGTTGTGTCGAAGTTGAGGAGTAATGAAGAACTTGGAAAAGAAGTAAACGAGAGCCGCGAAACAATTCGCAGATTTATTCGTTTAACAAATCTTATCCCTGAACTCCTTGATTTTGTTGATAAGGGCAGGATGAAAATGCAGCCTGCCGTAGAGCTCTCTTATTTGGATGAAGAGAGCCAAAGAAACTTGGTTGATATTATAGACGGAACAGAAGTGTTCCCGTCGTTTTCACAAACCGTTAGAATGAGAAAAGCATTCAAAGACGGTGAACTTACATATGAACTTGTAGAAAAGATCATGGCTGAAGATAAAGCAAATCAAAAGCCGAAGTATCGATTCTCAGTAGAAAGGCTCGGACAATATATGCCTACCGATCTAAATGATAAACAGGCAGAGGAATATGTTTTAAAAGCACTTTCTTATTACAAAAAACATTTTGACCGCAAAGCACAGAAAGAAATTGATAAAGAGCAATAATTTAGTAAGCCTTTTGTTTAGGCTCGGCAGGGAACCGAGCCTGAGCAGAAGGCTTTTTTACTTGTTATAGCTTAATGAAATTTCTCAAGCGGTTTGAACCGTTCATACCTCGAATTTTATTTAATGCCAGCGACTCTATCTGTCTGACACGTTCCATTGTAATATTCATTTCTTTACTAATTTCCTCAAGGCTGTGTTTCTCCTGTCCGCAAAGACCAAAGTGCATGATAAGAATTTTGCGCTCCCGGGGAGAGAGCTTATTTAGTATCTCATCAATTGCTTTTTTTGCGTTCCTGGATGTTTATATTGGTGATAGGGTCAACAATAGTATGTTAAAGGCCAAGCACGGACTTGCAATAGTTCTATTTGCACAAAATGAGGAGACGGGGAAGTATGACGTTTCCTATCCTTTTGTAACGAAATCCTTTGGTGAGTTCATTGGAATGAAGAATTCTGTATATATAGATCTCAATAACTGTCCTTTTGCAGTAGACCTTCTGAAGCAGGGATTTGCTGAGGATATATTACCTTTTATACTAACAAGTATTTATGGCACGGCAGGAGCTATCATCACGTTTTAGCGTGTATCATTCCTGCTGCCTGATGATATACCGCAACAAGTTGCGAGGGATATACAAGGCTTTAGGGCAAATTTTTCTTTCTATATGAGCCGTGCTTAAAAAAGCACGTTATATCCCTATTGTTCCGAAGCTAATCCCCGCAAGCCTTTTATGGACTGTTGCGATGAATATTATTTAAAAAAATAATTGTGCAAAAGGTCAAGAATGGAAGGATCTATACCTATGGTCGCAAAATCAATTAAATGAAAAGGAAATGAGTTTGGTATTATACCGAACTCATTTCTTTTTTTATCTGTGGTATTCGCGATCCAGCAAGTATAATTCCATGATGGCAGCGACCGTTTCCCGTTCTTCTGGGGTTCCGGCACAACAATACAAGGGATAATCGGTTCTCGGATGGGGGGTGAGCATTTTCTTGTACAGCTCCTCCTTGAATGCCATGCCGGTCTGACTGCGCTTGAGAATATTGACCGCCTGCTCCAGCGCATCGGCATTGCGATTGCGTAGATCGGTACCGGTGACACATACCGTAACCCCTTCGGTAATGGGCGATTCCCATTCGATACGAACGGTATGGGTGGATGGGTCAAATGTAAAGTCCATTGACTTGCCGCCAATGATTACCGAATCCGGCTTGGCAAATCCACGCAGACACAGGGTGTAGTGACGTACCGACGGGATCAGAGAGCGGTCGCCCTGAGCGGGCTCAATTTCAAAGACGGCCTGCTGATCGGTATAGGTCAGGCGCATCGTCGTGGTGACGCATTTGCCGTCACGGTATTCGTTGCCGTCGCCGGCATCTTCATATAGAGTAAATTCATTATCGGCACCGGGAAAGACCATGATCTCCAGTTTTTCCGCACCGCCTAAGCGATTGTCATGCTCGGTGTGCGCCTGCATCGGGATGATCGCACCCGCCTTGCACAAAACAGGGATGCTGGCATCGTTACGATACAGATCCAACATTCGCCCGCCCAGATCGTCATAAACACGGCCGGTAAAGAAATCGGTCCAGATGCCCTGCGGCAACCACGCTTTGACATGACCCATCTGTGTGCCTTGGTTGTTCTTTTCGGTGATGGGGGCCACAAACATCTGATCGCCAAACCAGTATTGATTCTTCACGTCATAGGCGTATTGACATTCGGGATGGGTGTAATACATCGGCATAACCAGCGGCTTACACTCGGTATGGGTCCGATAGTTCATGGTATATAGGTAGGGGAACAATTGATGGCGCAATTTCAGGCTTTCCCGCATGGCTCGTTCCGCTATCGCATTGTAATCCCACGGTTCCTTATTGATAAAAGGATTGCAGGCGGAATGGAGGCGGTTAATGGGGGAGAAGACGCCGTACTGCACCCAGCGTGCCGTCATGTTATCGTCCCGATACCCCAGATGATGCCCGCCGATATCGTGACTCCACCAGCCATAACCGATATTGGAAGAAGTTGCCGTAAATTCAGGCTGGAAATCTAGCGATTCCCACGTTACGAAGGTATCGCCCGAGAAGCCTACGGGGTAACGCTGACTGCCCGGCCCGCAGTATCGAGAGAAAAACATCGGGCGCTTGCCGTTGCGCTGAATATCTAAAATGTGCAGATGGTTTAACTGCCACAGCGGATCAAGAATCTCTCGAGGATCCTGCATCTTGCCGTCGACATTTCGTTCATGGATCCACCAGTAGTCCTTGCCTTGCTGCCAGTCCATCCACCAGAAATCTACGCCGTCTTCTTCATACGGATGATGCACGACGTCAAAATACTGTTCCATGTAATTCGGATCCAAAATATCCAAATTGCAGGGCGTACCGTCGGCGGGGCGACCGAGTGCCTGACACATCTGCGGATACATATCCTCGAAATCTCGTATCCCTTCTGCTGGATGCAGATTGAGCGCCGTCTTGAGATTGTACCGATGCACACCCTCTAAGAATTGTTTGTAGTCGGGGAATAATTCCTTGTTCCATGTATATCCCGTCCAACCGTTGCGTCCGTCGGGAATCTCGGTCAAGTGCCAATCCATGTCCACAACGGCAACCGAGAAGGGCACGTCTTCTCTCTTAAATTTTTCCATCAGATCCAGATATTCCTGCTGGGTATAGGCATGGTAGCGGCTCCACCAGTTGCCCAGCGCATAAGCCGGTAACAGCGGCGGTACGCCGGTCAAACGGCAGAAGTCCTGTACGGCGGCAATATAATCGTGTTTATAGCCGAAGAAATACAGATCCGTTGTTCCATCTCGGCGTACGTCGACCCAGCCATCGGTCAGAACCATGCGCTCGCTGTCGTCGAGTACCGCAAAACCGGAGCGGGAACATACCCCCGCCTCGACAGCAATTCGTCCGTCTACACGGTCTAACGTGGATGTGGTGCCGCCCAGCGTTTCAATGGCATCTCCATAATGCCATACATGCGGCCAATTGACAAGAGAAATCTGCAGACTTTCCAAAGTATCGCCGCAACACAGATGCAATTCGGCAGTTTCCAAGGTAAAGGTATCCGCCTGCTTTACCGTAAAATCGACCTTGGGGAAATCCCGATGAAAGACCGACTGGCTGGCACGATCTTCAAAAATTTGTTGCGAATCGTATTCCATGCGGATCAACCGAGCCGTTAATACCGTAAACCTCCAGTTCTTATAGGTAACCATATTGTCGGGGTTTGCTTGCGGTGTCACCGGCCATTGAAATCTTTTTTTCATAAAATATCCCTCCTTTTTTTAATATTATAGTTGTTTTTTTAGTGAAAATCTTTTATTATAGTCATATAAAATAACACTATTTTCAGATTGTGAGAATTTTGATGGCTATTATGTTAGAGGATGCCCGCAGGGGAAGTGACGATCTTCCCTTGGCGGTGTTCCGTCAAAGCGGAACGGTGATCGGTACCTGCATTACCCCTTTGCATTATCACAAGGAGTTAGAATTGATCCTTGCTATTGAGGGAAGTACCTCTATGGTTGTGGACGGGGAGATCGTAGAAACCAAACCCAATGTTCTTTATTTCGTCAATCCTTACCAGATCCATTCCATGCACATTGCTGTTCCGCCATCCCGCTATGATTGTCTGGTGATCCCTTTGAGTTTGCTGAGTCTGCCTGTCGGCCATGCGGCAATGACCAATCTGATCACTCCCATTTTTAACGGTAAACTGTGCTTCGTTCGGCAAACGCAGGATCCGTTTTTGATCGATCTGTTTGGGCGCATCGTCGAGAACTATGCGAAAAAGGATCAGCACGCCGCCTCCGTCATTGCCTACCTGCTTCTGTTTTTGGAGTACTGTCAGGAGCATGGGTTATTAAAAGAAACGGCATCCGTATCTACAACCCCCATCCGAAAAGCCATTGATTTTATTCAGTGTAATTTCAATAAGAAAATTTCACTCGGTGATATGGCGGCCGCCGCCGGAATGAACGAAAAATATTTTTGCAGCTATTTCAAAAAGCACACCCGCACCACGCCCGTTACCTATCTGACGATACTCCGCATCCGTCATGCCAAACTTTTGCTGCGGGAAAGAAACCTATCCGTTTTAGAGATTGCGCTAAACTGCGGCTTTGATAACGTCAGCTTTTTTATTCGACAATTTAAGCGTGCCACCGGTCAAACCCCCGGTCAGTATCGCAAATCGGTCTGTCAATAACCCAAGCACCCGTCTTATTTATGACGGGCGCTTTTTTATTTTAATTCGTGTTTCGTTTTGTTCCGCTTTGATTGAATGGTGCATTGTCACGAATGATTTGGATGTGTATTCTAT
>JAZOCX010000061.1:0-8374 GCA_045596725.1 Eubacteriales bacterium | reverse complement strand
CTCGATTATATTGCTTGCGGCAAGAACATCCCTGAGCGTATTGCTGATATTGTTAAGGGTGTTTGTGATGGTTGTGTGCAGTCGGGTGCAGCGCTCATTGGCGGCGAGACAGCCGAGATGCCCGGATTTTATCCTGTTGATGAATATGATTTGGCGGGTTATTGCACCGGAATCGTTGATAAATCCAAGATTATTGATAACAAGACCATGAAAGCCGGCGACGTGGTAATTGCACTGCCTTCCAGTGGTGTTCATTCCAATGGTTTTTCTTTGGTCCGTAAAGTATTTGACGTGGAAAATGCCGACATTAAGAGCCCCGTTGCTGAGCTTGGCGGTAAATCCATTGGTGAGACGCTTCTTACTCCCACCCGTATTTACGTTAAGCCGGTTTTGGCGCTCTTAGAGCAGGTTACCGTTAAGGGTATTTCCCATATCACGGGCGGTGGCTTCTATGAGAATATCCCCAGAAGCATTCCTGATGGGCTTGGTGCTCGTATTACTGAGTCTGCCGTTAAGGTTTTGCCGATCTTTGATCTGATTGCAAAGACCGGTAATATCAGTCGACGTGATATGTTTAACACCTTTAACATGGGTGTTGGCATGAGCATTGTCGTTGCCAAAGAAGATGCCGAGAAGGCACTGGCAATTCTGAAAGAACAGGGCGAAGACGCCTATATCATCGGCGATATTATTGAGTCCGAAGAAAAGATTACCATCTGCTAAGGAGATTGCTATGACAAAGCAGGCGAATATAGCCGTACTTGTGTCCGGTGGCGGTACGAATTTGCAGGCACTTATCGATGCTCAAAATAAGGGCATTATTACAAGCGGTAAGATTACGTTAGTCATTTCAAACGTTACCGATGCCTATGCATTGACCCGTGCTAAAAAGGCGGGGATTACGGGAATTACTCTCACTCGTAAAATGTGCGGGGGACAAGAGGCGTTTGAAAGTAAACTGATTGAGATATTAGAGGAAAATGAGATTGACCTCATCATTCTTGCCGGATTCATGAGTATTCTCAGTGAGCGCTTTACCTCCCATTTTTCTGAGCGCATTATCAACGTGCATCCGTCGCTGATACCGTCTTTTTGCGGCCAGGGATTTTATGGTTTGCGTGTACATGAAGCGGCGCTCGAAAAGGGTGTGAAGGTTACGGGTGCCACGGTGCATTTTGTTAATGAAATTCCCGATGGGGGACGTATTATTATGCAAAAGGCGGTCTCAATCCGTGATGACGATACGCCGGAAACCTTACAGAAACGTGTAATGCGTTTGGCTGAATGGAAAATATTGCCTGCGGCTGCCGAGTCGGTATGCCAGCAAATGATTCAAAAGAGGGAAGTAAAATGAACATTTATGAAGTAAAAGAAATTGCAGAGCGCATTGAAGGAAATTCCTATGTTGGTCGTGGTATTGTAGCGGGAAAATCGGCTGATGGTACCAAAGCCGTTTCGGCGTACTTTATTATGGGACGCAGTGCCAATAGCCGTAACCGTGTCTTTACCTTGCGTGACGGTGCGCTTTACACCGAGCCTTTTGATGCTTCCAAGGTGGAAGATCCCAGCCTCATTATTTATGCCGCTGTGCGTGAATATGAAAATAATCTGATCGTTACCAACGGTGATCAGACGGATACGATTTATGACGGGTTGGTTGCCGGTAAATCGTTTAGTCAGGCACTTGAATCTCGTGAGTTTGAGCCTGATGCTCCCAACTTAACGCCTCGAATCAGTGCAATGCTTACCTTTGGTGAGGATAATTTCTCCTATCAGATGAGCATCCTCAAAAGTGCTGATGCCGAAGGTACGGCTTGCAATCGCTATACTTTCAGTTATCCTTCCTTAAACGGCCTGGGTCATTTTATTCATACATACGTTTGCGACGGCAATCCGATCCCCACCTTCCAGGGTGAGCCTGAACGTGTGGCAATCCCCGATGATATTGATGCATTTACCACTTCTTTGTGGAATGCCTTAGATGAAGATAACAAGATCTCGCTGTATGTAAAGTATATTGACCTTTCAACCGGCGAGCCGGAAGAACGTTTAATTAACAAGAATCAATAAGGAGAAATCGCATGTCAAGCAAGGATCAATATCTTTCGCCGTTGTCGACACGCTATGCCAGTGCCGATATGCAGCAGGTTTTTTCCGAAAATTTTAAGTTCCGTACCTGGCGCAGACTGTGGATCAGCCTGGCCCGTGCAGAAAAGGCGTTGGGATTGGATATTACCGACGAGCAGATCAAACAGCTTGAAGAATATAAAGACGACATCAATTATGATGTTGCCGTTGCCCGTGAAAAGGTGTGCCGCCACGACGTTATGAGCCACGTTCACGCATACGGTCAGCAGTGCCCCGATGCCGAGCCTATTATTCATTTGGGGGCGACAAGCTGTTACGTCTGTGATAACACCGACGTTATCATTATGCGTGAAGCATCCCAGATCATTATGAAGAAAATGGCGCAGGTTGTGAAGAATTTGGCAGCCTTTGCCGATCAATACAAAGCAATGCCTTGCTTGGCTTATACTCATTTACAGCCGGCTCAGCTTACAACGGTAGGCAAGCGAGCCACCCTTTGGATTCAGGAACTGATTATGGATATGGAAAATCTCCAATATCAGATGGATCATCTCAAACTTCTTGGCAACAAGGGAACGACGGGTACGCAGGCAAGCTTTATGGAGCTGTTTGGCGGCGATGAAGAAAAGGTTAAAAAGCTCGAACAGTTGATTGCTGACGATATGGGCTTTACCAGTTGTATGCCGGTATCGGGACAGACTTATACGAGAAAAGTGGATTCCTATTTCTTGTCCGTTTTGTCGGGTATTGCTCAGAGTGCTTACAAATTCTCAAACGATCTGCGCATTTTGCAGTCCTTTGAAGAGATGGAAGAGCCCTTTGAGAAAACCCAGATCGGTTCCTCGGCTATGCCTTATAAGCGCAACCCGATGCGTAGTGAACGCATTTCCGCTTTGGCTCGTTACGTGATCGCCGATGCTATCAATCCTGCGATGACGGCGGCTACCCAGTGGTTTGAGAGAACCTTGGATGACAGTGCCAATAAGCGCATTTCCGTTTCCGAGGCTTTCCTTGCTGTTGATGCGATTTTGAATATCTACATAAACATCACCTCTGGATTGGTGGTATATGAAAAGGTAGTTACTCGCAGAGTGATGGAAAAGTTGCCCTTTATGGCAACCGAGAATATTATGATGGAATCGGTAAAACGTGGGGGAGACCGTCAGGCGCTTCATGAAATCATCCGTGTTCATTCCCATGCGGCGGCTGCCAAGGTGAAACTGGAAGGCGGACAAAATGATTTGATCGACCGTATCGCTGCCGATGAAAATATTCCTCTTACTAAGGAAGAAATCGTGGCTCAGCTCGATCCTTCCAAATATATCGGTCGCAGTGTTTCGCAGGTAGAGGATTTCCTGATGGAAGTGGTAGCACCCATGCTTGAAAAATACGCTTCTGAGACTGAAATTGTTGCACAGCTTAACATATAAGGAGAATAAACATGAAAGAATTTGAACTGAAATACGGTTGTAACCCCAACCAAAAACCTGCTAAGATTTTTATGCACGACGGCACTGAACTTCCTATTCAGATACTCAGCGGTCGCCCCGGTTATATCAATTTCATGGATGCTTTTAACAGCTGGCAGCTTGTTAAAGAACTGAAAGCCGCACTTGGCTTGCCCGCTGCTACCTCCTTTAAGCACGTTAGCCCCACCTCTGCCGCTGTGGGTATTCCGCTTTCGGATAAGCTCAAAAAGGCTTGCTTTGTGGATGACGTTGAGGGGCTTGATGATTCGCCCTTGGCTTGTGCTTATGCTCGTGCCCGCGGTACTGACAGAATGTGCTCTTTTGGTGATTTTGTTGCACTTTCCGATGTTTGCGACGTTATGACCGCTAAAATGATTAAGCGTGAGGTTTCCGACGGTGTTATTGCACCCGGCTATGAGCCCGAAGCGCTTGAAATTTTGAAGCAGAAAAGAAACGGCAACTACAACGTAATTCAAATTGATCCCGATTACGTACCCGCTGCTCTTGAACATAAGCAGGTGTACGGTATTACCTTTGAGCAGGGAAGAAACAACTTTGAAATTAACCGTGAGTTGCTTTCCAATATTGTTACGGCCAATAAGGATCTGCCTGAAAGTGCCGTACGTGATTTGATTATTTCTTTGATCACCCTCAAATACACACAGTCTAACTCGGTATGCTATGCCTATGACGGTCAGGCGATCGGTGTTGGTGCCGGTCAGCAATCCCGTATTCATTGCACTCGCTTGGCTGGTACAAAAGCCGATACGTGGTTTTTGCGTCAGCACGATAAAGTGCTTAACCTGCCTTTCAAGGATACGCTTGGCCGTGCCGATCGTGATAACGTGGTTGATGGTTACATTAATAAGAACGAAGAAGATGTTTGTGCCGATGGTAATTGGCAGAAGTATTTTACTTCTCAGCCCGCTCCCTTGACCGATGAAGAAGCCAAAGCCTATTTGGCTACCTGCACCGACGTTGCGCTCGGTTCGGATGCTTTCTTCCCGTTTAGTGATAATATTGAACGTGCTTTCCGTAGCGGTGTTAAATATATTGCTGAGCCCGGCGGTTCGATTCGTGATGATGCCGTTATTGAGTGCTGTGATAAGTACGGCATGGTAATGGCCTTTACCGGTATGCGCTTGTTCCATCATTAATGGAGGAAACTCAATGAAGGTTATGGTTGTCGGCGGTGGTGGCAGAGAACACGCTATCATTCGCAAGATAAAAGAAAATACGCAAGTTACAGAGCTTTACGCTCTCCCCGGTAATGCGGGCATGGAAAAGGATGCCGTTTGCGTGAATATCGGTGCAAAGGATCTGGATGCGATTGTTGCATTTGCCGTTGATAAGGGAATTGACTATGCCGTGGTTGCTCCCGATGATCCGCTTGTGCTCGGTTGTGTTGATGCTTTGCAGGCTAAGGGAATTCCTTGCTTTGGTCCTACTGCCAATGCAGCCATCATTGAAGGCAGTAAGGTATTTTCAAAGCAGTTGATGAAGAAATACGGTATTCCCACTGCGGCATACGAGGTATTTACCGATATGCAGGCGGCGCTTGATTATTTGGAAACATCGCCGATTCCCGTTGTTATTAAGGCTGACGGCTTAGCGCTTGGTAAGGGTGTTATTATTGCGACTACTCTTGACGAGGCCAAGCAGGCTGTTATGAGCATGATGCAGGATAAGGCCTTTGGCGCCAGCGGTGATCAAATTGTTATTGAAGAGTTTTTAACCGGTCCCGAGGTTTCGGTTTTAGCATTTACCGACGGAAACGTGGTTGTGCCTATGGTTTCTTCGATGGACCATAAGCGTGCAGGGGATAACGATACCGGCCTCAATACCGGCGGTATGGGTACGGTTGCTCCTAACCCCTACTACACCAAGGCGATCGCTGATGAGTGCATGGAAACAATTTTCCTGCCGACGATTCAGGCGATGAATGCGGAGGGACGTACCTTTAAGGGCTGCTTGTATTTTGGTTTAATGTTGACACCGAACGGTCCGAAGGTTATTGAATATAACTGTCGTTTTGGTGATCCTGAGACGCAGGTGGTATTACCTCTGCTTGAAAGCGATTTGCTGACAGTTATGCAGGCGGTAACAAACGGCACCTTGGCGCAGACCGAGGTTGTTTTCCGTGATGCACATGCGTGCTGTGTTATTATGGCGTCCAATGGCTATCCTTCTGCCTATGAAAAGGGCTTTGCGCTTACGATTCCCGAGAGTGTGGAAAAGAACGTTTACGTGGCAGGTGCTTCTAAAAAAGATGGTGTATTGGTTACCAACGGCGGGCGAGTTCTCGGCTGTACCGCGGTGGCTGATTCGCTTGCCCAGGCGATTGATAAAGCCTATGAGATCGTTGATCAGGTGCATTTTGATAATGCCTTTTGGCGTCATGATATCGGAGTCCGAGCTATGAAAGCGGGGAAAGAGGAATAACATGGTATACAGAGTATATGTTGAAAAGAAAAAAGAGCTGGCATTTGAAGCAAAGTCTTTACTCAGTGATGCTCGCTCCTTGTTGGGTATTTCTCAGCTAACTGATGTTCGTGTGATCAATCGGTATGATGCTGAGAATATTTCCGCAGACTTATTTGATTATGCAAAACAGACCGTTTTTTCCGAGCCTCAGCTGGATATTGTGAGTGAGGAATTGGACGCCGACGGTATTGTTTTTGCCGTTGAATTTTTGCCCGGTCAGTTTGATCAGCGTGCCGATTCGGCGGCTCAGTGTATTCAGATTATCTCGCAGGGAGATCGCCCTATTGTACATTCGGCTAAGGTATATGTGCTTTACGGCGACTTAACCGAGGCACAGATTGCCGAGATCAAGAAATACGTCATTAACCCTGTTGAGGCCAGAGAGGCTACGCTTGAAAAGCCTGAAACACTCAGCACCCAATACGATATTCCCACCGAGGTTCGTACCCTTGATGGGTTCATTGAGCTTGATCGTGAAGGCTTGGAAGCGTTTGTTTCCGATTATGCTTTGGCGATGGATGCGGATGATATTGCCTTTTGTCAGGAATATTTTAAGAGTGAAAAGCGTAACCCGATCATTACCGAGATCCGTATGATCGATACCTATTGGTCGGACCATTGCCGTCATACGACCTTCCTTACCGAAATTGATTCGGTTTCTTTTGAGGATGCGTTATTGCAGGATGCGTATGATGAGTATATTGCCGTACGTAAAGAACTTGGACGCACCAAGCCTATCTGTCTGATGGATTTGGCTACGGTTGCCGTTAAATACTTAAAACAACACGGTAAGCTTGATAAACTTGATGAGTCGGAAGAGATTAATGCTTGCACCGTTAAGATCAACGTTGACGTTGACGGTGTATCTGAGCCTTGGCTCTTGCTCTTTAAGAATGAAACGCATAACCATCCCACCGAAATTGAGCCTTTCGGCGGTGCGGCTACTTGTATCGGCGGTGCCATTCGTGATCCGCTGTCGGGTCGTTCGTATGTATACGGAGCTATGCGTGTTACCGGCGCGGCTGATCCCTTAAAGCCCGTTAATGAAACGATTCCAGGTAAACTGCCTCAGCGTAAAATTGTTACGACGGCGGCGGCCGGTTATTCTTCCTACGGTAACCAGATTGGCTTGGCTACCGGTATTGTTGATGAGATTTATCATCCCGGCTATGCGGCTAAGCGTATGGAAATCGGTGCGGTTATTGCGGCGGCACCCCAGGAAAACGTCCGTCGCGAACGCCCTGATGCCGGCGACGTGGTGATTTTGCTTGGTGGCAGCACCGGTCGCGACGGTATCGGTGGCGCAACCGGTTCTTCCAAGGCGCACAATGCACATTCGGTTGAAACCTGCGGTGCTGAGGTACAGAAGGGTAACGCTCCCGAAGAGCGTAAATTACAGCGTTTGTTCCGAAACCCCGTTGCTACCCGTATGATTAAGCGTTGCAACGACTTTGGTGCGGGCGGTGTATCGGTTGCTATCGGTGAGTTGGCTGACGGTCTTGTGATTGATCTCAATGCTGTACCTAAGAAATACGAGGGCCTTGACGGTACCGAGCTTGCTATCAGTGAGTCTCAGGAGCGTATGGCCGTTGTTATTGAAAAGGAAAACGTTGATGCCTTTTTGGCGCTTGCGGCGCAAGAGAACTTGCAGGCATGTCCCGTTGCCGTGGTACAGGAAGAGGCTCGCTTGGTTATGAACTGGAACGGCAAGAAGATTGTTGATATCAGCCGTGAATTTTTGAATTCTAACGGCGCTTCCAAGCATATTACCGTTGCGGCCGCTAAGCCTGAATCTTACGAGAAAACGGTCGAGGGTGGCTTTGCTGAAAATTATAAAGCCTTGGCTGCGGATCTCAACGTGTGCTCTAAGCGTGGCCTGTCCGAGCGTTTTGACTCGACGATCGGCGCCGGTGCTGTATTTATGCCTTTTGGCGGTAAGCATCAGCTGACGCCCGTTCAGGCTATGGTTCAAAAGATCTCGGTTGAGAAGAAGCATACTGACGACGTTTCCTTGATGTCTTGGGGCTATAACCCCTTTATTATGGAGAAGAGTCCTTATCACGGTGCTTATTTGGCAGTTATTGAGTCGGTTTGCAAACTGGTTGCCAATGGCGCTGAATTTAAGGATGTCTACCTGACCTTCCAGGAATATTTTGAAAAACTTGGTAAAGATAGTAAGCGTTGGGGTAAACCCTTGTCGGCACTACTCGGTGCTTTCCGTGCACAGATGGATCTTCAAATCGGTTCCATTGGCGGCAAGGACTCGATGAGCGGTTCTTTTGAGAATATTGACGTTCCGCCGACGCTCGTTTCCTTTGCTGTTACCACCGATA
>JAZOCX010000060.1:0-4852 GCA_045596725.1 Eubacteriales bacterium | reverse complement strand
GGATGCTATCGTGATCTGCTCTTGGTTTCGATGAATGCGCAGGATTGTGTACGTCGTGGAAAAGATGAAATTAATGCATTTGAAAAAGTATCGAAAACCTTGGCGTCTGATTATATCTTTTATTGTATTGATGAAATTTCGTCGGCTATGGCCAATGCGACTAAAAACAGCGGTAATTTAACCCTTGCACAAATGTGTATTTTGCAGTTATGTCGTTACAATAAACCGGTTGAAGTTAAGCCGGTACAAAAACCTATCGAATGTAAGCAAGAACCGATAAAAAAAGTTGCTGTTGTTAAAGAAAAGACCGACGCTACCTTTGATCAGATATTGTCTAGTATCCCAAAGCCGAACATACGTATGTTTATTCCTCAAAAGGGTAAATATGAAAACGGAAATTTATATTTATATGCTGAAACAAAAGCCCAATATGATTTAGCCATGCGCCCTGAAACACAGGCTCAAATACAAGAAGTATGCAAGTCAATGGGGCTTGATTCCTGTGTCATTCATGTTTCCTTGTTAGGTGAACAAGATGAACCGATTGAAACAAACGATACATTTTCTTTATAAGGAGAGTTAATGATGAAAGTAAGAATCCCCAAAGATGCCGGCGGTCCCAGCCTTAGTTCATTAAATAAGTTAAAGAAAATGCAAGAGGAGATGGAAGCCAAGCAGACAGAGCTTGCCGAAAGAGAATATGAAGCTTCCGCTGGCGGCGGCGCCGTAACCGTTACAGCTACCGGCACTCATCGCATTACATCCATTAAAATCGATCCCGATGTAGTAGATCCTGATGACGTTGAGACGTTAGAAGACTTGGTTTGCGCGGCTGTCAATCAAGTTATGGAAGATATGGATAAAGCATCAGAGGACGAGCTTGGTCAGATTACGGGAAGCCTCAGCGGAATGGGTCTGCCCGGAATGTTTTAATGAGGAGTAAAATAGCATGAGTGCTTTTCATACGCCCGTGCAAAATTTAGCTGAGCAATTTCGTAAACTTTCAGGTATAGGCGCTAAAACAGCTCAACGCCTCGCTTATGAAATTGTTGAGATGTCCAAAGAGGAAGTGCAGGAATTTGCAGGAGCACTGCTTTATGCAAAGGAGCATACCTCAACCTGTGAGATTTGCTATGGATTGACGGGTCAGTCTGATATATGTGAAATTTGCTCGGACGAACGTCGTGATCGTTCTCGCATCTGTGTTGTCGAGCAACCGCAGGATATTATGTCCTTTGAACGTATTCGTGATTATAAAGGACTGTATCACGTTCTTCACGGCGTTATTTCGCCAATGGACGGCATTGGTCCTGAAAATCTGAAAATTAAAGAGCTTATTACCCGTGCAGGATCAGATGAGGTAAAAGAAATCATTTTGGCAACAAACCCCACGATCGAAGGCGAAATGACAGCTACGTACATTAACAAACTGCTGAAAGTTTTGGATGTAAAAGTTACTCGCATCGCCTACGGTATTCCCGTTGGCGGTGATTTGCGTTATGCCGATGAAGTAACGCTTTTGCGTGCTTTTGAGGGTAGACGCAGTATTGACTGAGGTAAAGCATGGATCCCTTTTTGATTAACGTGTTGACACTCGCATATATAGGTGATGCTACGTATGAACTTTACGTGCGCCGTGCTCTTGTTAAACAAGCCGCACTGCCCGCAGGGCAGGTGCATCGTATGGCCATGAATTACGTCAGCGCCACCAATCAAAGCAAGGCGTGTGATGTACTTATTCCGCTATTGTCAGAGGATGAGCTATCGATCTTTATGCGTGCAAGAAACGCCAACTCACCCCATGTTCCTCGAAATGCAAATTTGGCTGACTACCATAAAGCTACTGCACTTGAAGCGGTCTTCGGCTATCTTGAACTAATGGAAAGAACCGATCGTATGCAGGAGTTATTCAACTGTATATTTGATTTTTTATCAAAACAAAAGGACTGATGGTTGTCAGTCCTTTTTTGCATATTTTTTCCTTGTTAGCCAATAATAATAGGGGTGATTATATGCAAAAATTTCGAATATCGGATATGGGCGCAGATGCCGTTGCTATTGTTATCGGTAGCATTATTTTTGGCATATCGGTTAATCTTTTTATTGTATCTTGCGATTTAATACCCGGCGGCGCAACGGGTGTCGGCATTATTTTCAATCATATAACGGGCATATCTGTCGGTCTCGGCATAATCTTAGTAAATTTGCCTTTATTCTTACTGAGTATGCGCTTTTTGGGTGCTCAATTTTTAATTAAGACAATGTTAGCAACACTATTGTCAAGTATATCAGTTGATATTTTCTCGTTTCTTCCTACGGTAACAAATGATCGTATACTGGCCTGTATTTTCGGTGGTTTGTCATCCGGTGTTGGTCTTGCCATTATCTTTCAAAGAGGAATTATGACAGGGGGGAGCGATCTTCTTTCTCATCTTATTCGACAACTTTATCCTCGTTGGCCGCTCGGCAAGCTACTGTTAATCGTTGACGGTGCTATAATTGTCGTGGGAAGCGTTATCTACCATGATTTAGCGGGAATGTTATATTCATTAATTCTGGCATTTGTTACCTCCTTGTCAATTGACTATATCTTGGCACGCACAGAAAAAGGGACTGTGTGCTTTATCATAGCAAACGAAAGTCGAAAGATCAAAGTGGAAATTCTAAAAAATTTAGGCAGAGGCGCCACGTTACTTCAAGGCATTGGTTGTTACAGTGGAGAGACACGCAATGTTATTTTATGTGCAGTCTATTCTCATGAATTGGCAAAACTTCGTAAAATCGTATATAAAGTGGATAAAACAGCCTTCTTTATTGCAGCAAATACCGCCGAAATTTCGGGGTGTGGTTTTTTGACTGACCGTTGACTTTTCTTGTAAATACAGGTAAAATAATAAGCAAGATTAGAGGAGAGTTATATGAAGATATATCAGCTTGCACCGGCAGTGGAGTTACATCTGTTGCCAATGGATAAATTCAAAACGAATGAAATATTTATTGATTTTATTATGCCTCTTAATGCTCATACGGCATCCTATGCTACGCTTATGTCGATGGTATTAAAGTCTGGCTGTAAAGCTTTCCCCGGTGTTCGTGAGATCGGCAAAGCGCTGGATGAGTTATACGGCGCAAAACTTCAAGTCTTTTCGCGTAAAAAAGGTGATGCTCATATTGCCACTTTTTCTATGGAGTTTCTTGATCCTGCCTTTGTTTCGGATAAAAATGTACTAAGCCGTGCCCTTGCTCTCCTTAATAAGATTATATTTGAACCTAAAATGGAAAACGGCGTCTTTTCTCAGGATATTGTGGAAAGAGAAAAGAAAAATCTTTGTGATATTATTGATAGTCGCATTGACGATAAACGTATGTATGCGCTGCGTCGTTGTGGTGAATTAACAGCAGCCGGTCAGCCTTACGAAGTTTATGAGAATGGCGACAGGGAAGTAGTAGAAGGAATCACTCCTCAATCGCTCTATCAATTTTACTGTGATTATTTGACTCGGGCTATTGTCAAAATCTTTGCATTCGGTCGGTTATCAGCGGATAATATTATCTCGGTATTTGCTCCATCATTTTCATCGGATCGTAATCCTCAAACCATTGAAACCAAGCCGATCGTAAGCGATTCGGTAAAAGAGTTTGAGGAAATTTACCCCGTTGAACAAGCCAAGCTGTCTATGGCCTTTTCGTTTAATGCCAAGTATGACGAGTTACTTCATACGCTTTTTGTCATCTTGTTTGGCGGAAGTGCCAATTCATTGCTTTTTACAAATGTTCGAGAAAAGCTTTCGCTTTGCTATTATTGCTCCGCCGTTGCAGAAAAACATAAACAAATGATGACGGTGTATTCCGGCGTTATGCCGAAGAATGTTGATAAAGCAAGAAATGAAATTATAGAGCAGTTAAATATTGTGAAGCAAGGTCGCTTTACAGAGAATGATCTAATAGCGGCAAAGCGAACCTGTCGCAATAATCTTCGCTCTATGAATGATTCTATGAGTTCCATAGAGGATTACGCATTAAGCCTTTCACTTCGTTCACTTTCCTATGAGCCCGATATACTTTTAGGTAAAATTGAACAAGTGAAAGCAGAAGATATACAGCAAATAGCTGAAAAGATATCTCTTTCTTCGGTGTATGTGCTTAAAGGAGGGGAGAGCTATGAATAAGATTACCTGCCCTCTGTCAAGAGAAATCTACTATCGTTTTACAACAAAATCAGGATATCCTGTCATTGTTATTCCAAAGCCGGGGCATTCAAAGACGTATGCATTATTTGGAACCAATTATGGCTCAATGGATACTGTTTGCACACCCATTGATGGTTCTGCTCCGTTTGAAATTCCCGATGGCACAGCCCACTTTTTGGAGCATAAACTCTTTGAGGGTGAAACAGAAGATGCATTTACCCGATATGCGGTAACGGGTGCCAATGCCAATGCCTTTACGTCGAGTGATAAAACTGTTTATCTCTTTTCCTGCACGGATCGTTTTGAGGACTCTTTTGAGATATTACTTGACTTTGTAACACATCCGTGTTTTACCGATGAATCGGTTGCCAAGGAGCAGGGTATTATCGGTCAGGAGATAAAGATGTATGATGATGATCCTGACTGGCGAATATTAATGAATCTTATGCAGGGAATGTTCCATCATAATCCCGCTCGTATTGATACGGCGGGCACCGTGGAATCCATAGCAAAGATTACGCCTAAAATTCTTTATGATTGTTATCATTCCTTTTATAATCCGGCTAATATGGCTATCGTGGTATGCGGGGATGATGAACCGATTGGTGTAGCACTTATGTGTGAGCGCATCTTACCGCAGAGAAAAGCAACCGAGATCATCC
>JAZOCX010000059.1:0-12581 GCA_045596725.1 Eubacteriales bacterium | reverse complement strand
CGACAGACCCGAAATGTCGCTGATCTGGGTGGCCTTTACCCATTGACCCTCTTCGGGGATGGGGGCGGGGCCGTGATTGCAACCCTTGGTCAGCGGACACATTTGTTCTACTTCATGTGAATATTCCACGATGATGCTCCTCTCATCTTTTGTTTCTATTGTATTATACCTAAAACATCTTCCGTTTTCAAGCAAAAACACGACCTTTTTTTGTTTTTCTCAAAAAAAAGATGAATTTTCGCTTGACAAGGTCTCACAATTATATTAAAATGATTGAGCGTTATGGCGGTATAGCTCAGCTGGCTAGAGCATTCGGTTCATACCCGGAGTGTCACTGGTTCGAATCCAGTTACCGCAACCAACGGCCCGGTGGTCATGCGGTTAAGACACCGCCCTTTCACGGCGGTAACACGGGTTCGATTCCCGTCCGGGTCACCAAAAAAGCACCTCAAATCGAGGTGCTTTTTTATTTTTCTTTTTTCTATTGGCTTTCCACATAGGCAAAAAGCGAGGGAATTCTCCCTCGCTGTTAGTAATCGAATGTTATTCAATTCTTAGACTGCACGGGTTACCTTACCGGCGCGCAGGCATCTGGTGCAGGCGTAGATATGAGTAGACTTACCGTCCACGATAGCCTTTACTCTCTGTACGTTCGGCTTATACGCTCTGTTGCTGCGTCTGTGAGAATGGGAAACATTGTTACCGAAAACGATTGCTTTGCCGCAAACTTCACACTTTGCCATGTAACACACCTCCTCAGGTTTCATTGATAGCCAAATCATAATAGCACATCTCTTTCCAAAAAGCAACCTTTTTTTTGCACAAATCGAAAAAAAGAATTGTATCTGCCGTTTTGTTATAGTATAATATAATAACTATAATATATCTATAAGGGGGAATGACCCGTGAACACCAAATATCGCTTACCCGTAAAAGAGGTACTGCGGGAAATGAATTTCCGCATCGCCTATATGCCCAAGGGCGGTTTTGATCTGCCGGTATCAAGCACCGACATTAACCGTCCCGCTCTCGCCCTCACCGGCTTTACCGAGCATTTTGATGCCTTCCGCATTCAGCTGTTCGGCCGTGCCGAGATGGCCTATCTCGAAACGCTGACCGACGCTGAGCGCCGTCAGGCCATCTACAACGTTTTCTCGCGCGGGATTCCGCTTGCCATCGTGGCGCGGGATCAGGAGCCTTTCCCGGAAATGCGTGAGTTTGCCGAAGAGTATCGGGTGCCGCTGGTGATCAGCCCTGAGGCGACGACCTTTGTGGTATCCTCCCTTAACGCCTACTTAAACAAACAGCTTTGCTCCCGCGTTACCATTCATGGCGTGCTCGTAGAGGTATACGGTGTGGGTGTGTTGATTCGGGGCGATTCGGGTATCGGCAAGAGCGAAACGGCGATTGAGCTGATCAAACGAGGTCATTCGTTGGTGGCTGACGATGCCGTTGAAATCAAGCGTGTATCCAACATCACCCTGCTCGGCAGCGCCCCGCCCGTTATTCGCCACTTCATCGAGTTACGAGGCATTGGCGTGGTAGACGTTCACAACCTCTTCGGCATTTCCGCCGTTAAAGAGGTGAGCAAGATCGATTTGGTGATCGAGCTGGAACACTGGGTGGAAAACAAGCAGTACGACCGACTCGGTATGGAAAATCACACCACCGATATTTTGGGTCTGCAAATTCCGCAGCTGACCGTTCCCGTACGCCCCGGCCGTAATCTGGCGGTGGTCGTTGAGGTAGCGGCGATGAATCAGCAACAGAAAATGCTCGGCTACAACGCCGCCAAGGAACTCAACGAACGCATTATGGGCAATCTTGAAAACTGAGAGGATCACATGTTTCAACTCAATGCCATTTTAGATTACGTAAGCTACAACGGTATCTTTTACCTCGTAAACGAACCGATGCATCAGCACACCACCTTCCAGATCGGTGGGCCTGCCGATATTGTGGTTTATCCCACACGGCGCCGTCAGATCTGCGATCTGGTGCGCATCTGCCGTGAGCACAATATCCCCTATCAATGCCTCGGCAACGGCTCCAACGTGCTCGTGCTTGACAGCGGTATTCGGGGACTGGTTATTATGACCGACCGTATGCAACAAATCAGCGTCAGCAACGACGGCACGATAGAAGCACAGGCGGGCGCACCCCTTGCCCGTGTATGCACTCACGCCCGCAATAATCGCTTAACGGGGCTGGAATTTGCCTTCGGTATTCCCGGTACGCTGGGCGGGGCTGTCTATATGAACGCCGGCGCATACAATCACGAGATCGCCGAGGTGGTTACCAAAACCGAATACGTAGACGATCTGGGCAACCTCTGCTCGATCACGGGCGATGCCCACAACTTCGGTTATCGCACCTCTTTTTTCAAAAATACCGATTTTATCATTGTTAAATCCACCCTGCAACTGGCCTTTGGCGATGAATCAGAGATTGCCGAGCGCATGAAACAATACACCACCGCCCGCAAGGAAAAGCAACCGCTTGAACTGCCGAGCGCCGGCAGTACCTTTAAGCGCCCTGAGGGGTATTTTGCAGGAAAACTGATCGAGGACTGCGGACTCAAAGGCTATACCGTGGGCGGTGCTCAGGTAAGCCCGAAGCACGCCGGCTTTGTCGTGAATATCGGCGGAGCGACGGCCAAGGACGTACTCTCCTTAATGGAGCATATTCAACAACAAGTTCAAAAAACCTACGGCGTTGATTTAGAACCCGAGGTAAAGGTGATAGGCTGATGGATCTGATTATTGTTACCGGTCTTTCCGGTGCGGGAAAATCAAAAGCACTCGATCTGCTTGAAGATATTGACTACTATTGCGTGGACAATATGCCTCCCGAGCTCATTTCGGTATTCGTAAAGCTCTGCCGAGAGAGTGAAGATAAGCGCAAGGTGGCGATCGGGGTAGACGTGCGCTCTTCCGATAACTTCTCCTCGCTCGAAGCGCTCATTCACGACTTTAAGAGCGAGGGTGATATCCGGTGCCGTGTTATCTTCTTAGAGGCTGGTACTTCTTTCCTCATCCGGCGTTATAAGGAATCCCGCCGTCCCCATCCCCTGCAAGGGCGTATGGACGGAACGATTGAAGAAATTATTGAATTTGAACGCAAAACGATGCTGGGTATGCTCAAACTGAGCGACTTTATTATCGACACCTCCACCACCACCATCGGACAAATGTGGAGCCAGCTTAGTTCCTATTTATTAGGCAAATCCCGTGATACGCAGGTGCGCCTTATCTCCTTCGGCTACAAAAACGGGCTTCCGCCCGAGTGCGATATGGTCTTTGATATGCGGGGACTGCCCAATCCTTTTTATGAAAAGGATCTGCGCTCCCGTACGGGACTGGAACAACCGGTGGTGGACTACGTCTTTTCCTTCTCCCACGCTCACGACCTGCTTGACCGCATCGAACACTTGATTTTAACCATGCTCCCTATGCTCAATAAAGAGGGACGGGCATCGCTTTGTGTGGGCATCGGCTGTACCGGCGGTCAGCACCGCTCGGTGGCTATGACCGAACGCTTGGCGTCCGACCTGCGTCTGGGCGGGAAGACGATCGAGGTCGTTCACCGTGAATTAGGAAGGCTAAAATGAGTTTTTGCCAAGAGGTTAAAAAACAGATCGCTTCGGTTTCCGAATCGGCTTGTTGCCGTTCGGCGTCTTTGTGCGCCCTTTTGCAATACGGCACCTCGCAACATAAATCGGGGCGGGTGCTCCGCACTGAGAGCGCTACCCTCGTTGACTACACCGAAAAGGCACTCAAACCCCTTATCCCCGCCGTCCGTACCACCAAAACGGCACGGGGCTATTACTACGTGATGACCCTGCCCGATATGCCTCTGCCCACAATCAAACGCAACAATGACTGCTGTCAAACCGCTTATTTGCGGGGGGCTTTTCTGAGTATCGGGCGCATTACCGACCCCGATAAGGGCTACGGTCTGGAATTTATCCCCAAATCCCTCTCCTTGGCACAAGAATTATGCGCCTTTTTAACCGAGCTGGGTTATACGCCCACCCTCACAACGAGAGGAAAACAATACGTTTGCTACTACCGTAACAGCGAGGTCATCGAGGATCTGCTCTCCCTTATGGGAGCGACCGATGCCGCCTTTACGATTATGAATACCAAAATCGCCAAGGACGTTCGCTCCTCCATCAATCGCCACGGCAACTGCGACAGTGCCAACGCTGATAAAATGATCGAGGCCGCGCAGGCACAGATCGCCGACATTAAGGCGCTCGTTACCATCGGTGCTTTTAACGCCCTGCCGCCCGATGTTAAAGAATGCGCCACCCTTCGCTTACAACATCCCGAAGCCTCACTGACTGAGCTTGGGGGAATGTGCGAAACACCCGTTTCCAAAAGCGCCGTAGCACGGCGGCTGAAAAAACTAAAAGACTATATTCGATAAAGGAGGTTTGTACCGTGTCGGGATTTACTCATCTACATATTCATACCGAATACAGCTTGCTCGACGGCGCCTGCCGTATTAAAGACCTGGTGAAGCGTGTTAAGGCCATGGGACAAACCGCCTGCGCCATTACCGACCACGGCGTTATGTACGGCTGTATCGACTTTTACGAGGCCTGCCACACCGAGGGGATCCGTCCCATTATCGGATGCGAGGTGTATAAAGCGCCGGGGCATCGCTCGGACAAGCACCGAGGCCCCAATTACAGTTACTCCCACCTACTCTTGCTGTGCAAGAATAACGAGGGGTACCACAACCTGTGTAAATTAGTCTCCCGCTCCTTTACCGAGGGCTTTTACATTAAGCCCCGTGTGGACGAGGAGTTATTGCGTGAATATCACGAGGGGCTTATCTGTCTTTCCGCCTGCCTTTCGGGTGAGATTCCCCGAGAACTGCTCCACGGCAACTACGACGAAGCCAAAAAGATTGCCCTTAACTATATCGATATTTTCGGTAAAGAGAATTTCTATTTGGAGATTCAGGATCACGGCCTGCAAGAACAGCAGACGGTGAATGCGGGACTGATACGCCTTTCCCGTGAGCTTGACGTGCCCTTAGTCGCCACCAACGACTCCCACTACCTCACCCGTGAAAGCGCCTATGCGCAAAAGGTTATGCTCTGTATTCAGACGGGGCACACGGTAGACGAGGGCAGCGGTATGGATTTCAGTACCGATGAATTTTACGTGAAATCCACCGAGGAGATGCAGGAGCTCTTTTCCGAGATCCCCGAAGCCGTTTCCATTACCGACGAGATTGCGGCACGGTGTCAGGTGGAGTTTGATTTTAATTCCCGCCACCTGCCCAACTTCCAAACGCCCAATAATATGGATCACTTTGAGTATCTCACGATGCTCTGTGAGCAGGGCTTGGAGCGTCGCTACGAAACGGTTACCGACGAACTTCGGACACAACTGAAATTCGAGCTCGATACCATCAATCAGATGGGTTTTGTCGACTACTTCTTGATTGTTTGGGACTTTATCAACTATGCCAAATCCACGGGCATTCCCGTCGGCCCCGGGCGTGGCTCGGCGGCAGGCGCTATCGTTGCCTACACCCTCGGCATTACCGATATCGACCCGGTGCGTTTCTCCCTCTTCTTTGAGCGTTTCTTGAACCCCGAGCGTGTGTCGATGCCCGATATTGATATCGACTTTTGCACCGAGCGCCGTGGCGAGGTTATTGACTACGTTATCCAAAAATACGGCGCCGACCACGTCTGCCAGATCGTTACCTTCGGTTTGATGAAGGCACGTTCGGCGGTGCGTGACGTGGGCCGTGCTTTGGGCTATTCTTACGGCGAGTGCGATGCCGTTGCCAAGCTCATTCCCAACGATGACTTAAAAATAACCATTCCCAAGGCACTCGACGTAAACCCCGACTTAAAAAAATTATACGATGAAGACCCCCGAGTGAAAAAACTCATCGACACCTCCATTATGCTCGAAGGCACGCCCCGTCAAACGGGTATGCACGCCGCCGGTGTCGTTATTACCAATAAGCCCGTTTCCGACTATATCCCGCTTCACGTAAGTGATGCATCGGTAGTAACCCAATACCCGAAGGATACCGTTGAGCATTTAGGGCTTTTGAAAATGGACTTCTTGGGTCTTAGAAACCTCACCGTTATCCAAGACGCTATCGACGATATTCACCGTACCGAGCCGGAGTTTGACCCTGCCGTTATGATGCGTTACGACGATAAGCCGACCTTTGATATGCTCTCCAAGGGCGAAACGACGGGCGTGTTCCAGCTGGAAAGCCCCGGTATGCGCCGTGTGCTGGCGGAACTGCAACCGCAAAATATTGAAGACGTTATCGCCGTTATCTCGCTGTACCGTCCCGGACCGATGGACTCGATCCCCCGATATATCGAGGGCAAACGCCACCCCGAGAAGGTACAATACGACCATCCCCTCTTAAAGGGAATTCTCGACGTTACCTACGGCTGTATGGTGTACCAAGAGCAGGTTATGCAGATGGTACGTCTGCTTGCCGGATACAGCTACGGCCGTGCCGACCTGGTGCGCCGTTTTATGTCTAAGAAAAAAGCGGATAAGATGGAGGAAGAACGCCTCATCTTTGTCCACGGTATGAAGGATAAGGACGGCAACGTGGTGGTACCCGGCTGTCTTGCCAACGGCATTGAAGAAGAGGTTGCCAATAAAATTTACGCCGATATGGCGGAATTTGCGAAGTATGCCTTTAACAAATCCCACGCCGCCTGCTATGCCGACGTTACCTATAAAACCGCCTATCTTAAACGTCATTACCCCGGTCAATATATGGCGGCATTGATGACCAGCGTTATCGACTCGACCGACAAGGTCGCTCTTTTCCGTGAAGAGTGTCTGTCGCTGGGGCTGAACGTTCTGCCGCCCGATATCAATACCTCCTTCTCCGGCTTTACCTCAACGGGTAAAGACGTGCGTTACGGACTCGTTGCCATCAAGGGCATCGGCAAGGCGTGTATCGACGGCGTCGTTGCCGAGCGTGAAGCCAACGGCCCCTTCAAATCCCTCTACGATTTCCTCAAACGCATGGCCGACGGCGACGTGAACAAGCGTGTTGTGGAGTCGCTGATTAAGTGCGGTGCTTTCGACTCCTTGGGGCTCAATCGCCAGACCCTGCTTCGCAGTTATGAGAGTATTATGAACTCAATTGCCGGCGAGCGTAAATCCAATATTGCAGGGCAAATGAGTTTGTTCGGTGATGATTTTGAAGAAGCCGAGACCGACCTGTATCAAATGTGTGAGGAGTTTGACCCGAAAACCTTGCTAACCCTTGAAAAAGAAAGCGCCGGTATGTACCTCACGGGGCATCCGATGAGCGAGTACCGTGATGCCGTTAAGCAGTTAGGTCTGCCCCCGCTGAGCGATTTTCGTGCCGACGAGGACGGAAACTTCGGTGTACGCGACGGACAAAAACTTACCGTGGCGGGCATTATGTCAAAAATAACGACCAAACTAACCAAGAACGATACCCAAATGGCATTCGTTACCTTAGAAGACCTGACCGGCTCGACCGAGGTTATCGTCTTCCCCACCGTGCGTGAGAAATTTCAGGCGATGCTTGTTCCCGATGCGCCCGTTATGATCCACGGTCGGGTGAGTATGCGTGATGAAGAGGAACCGAAACTCATCTGCGACACCATTTCGCATATCCACGTGGATAAATCCATTTCCAAACGTATGTATATCCGCTTAAATGAGTCGGATACTGCTCTTGAACGGCAGGTTAAGGATATGCTTCTTAACTCTCCCGGTAAAGACGAGGTCGTCTTCTACTTCCTGAACGCCAAAAAATATTACCGCTATTCCTCCCCCGTTTGCATCTCGCAGGAGCTGGTTGATGCCCTGCAAGAAAAACTCGGCAAGGAAAACGTTGTCCTTACATAATATAATAGAAGAAAACTGACAAGGAGAGCTTTTTATATGGATCAGGAGAAAACCACCATCGGCGTCCTCACCAGCGGCGGGGATGCGCCCGGTATGAACGCCGCCATCCGTGCCGTGGTACGCTCGGGCATTGCCCACGGTTATCACGTTGTCGGATTTATGCGTGGCTATAAAGGTTTGATTGAAGATCAATATATGGATATGAACGCCCGTTCGGTTTCCGATATTATTCATCGGGGCGGAACGGTGCTTTACACCGCCCGCTGTCAGGAAATGCTGACAGAGGAAGGGCGTGCCCGTGCCGTAGAGGTGTGTCGCAAACACAATTTGGCGGCTCTCGTTTGCATCGGGGGCGACGGCACCTTCCGCGGCGCCGCCGAGCTTGCTAAACTCGGCGTGAACGTCATGTGCCTGCCCGCCACCATTGACAACGATATCGCCTGTTCCGACTATTCGCTCGGCTTTGACACCGCCATTAACACCGTAACCCAGATGGTTGACCGTATCCGTGATACCTCGCAATCGCACGACCGTTGCACCGTTGTTGAGGTCATGGGGCGTTCGAGCGGTTTTGTGGCACTCCACGCAGGGCTTGCCGTAGGTGCCACCGCTATTTTGATTCCCGAGATCCCCTACGATTTTCAGCGGGATGTGCTCGACCGTATCTCCTCCACTCTCAAAACCGGCAAAAAGCATTTCATCATTCTCGTGGCTGAGGGCGTGGGCGGAACCGAAGAATTAGCCCAAAAAATTCACGAAAAAACGGGCATTGAAACCAAGGTCAGCATCCTTGGCTACGTTCAGCGAGGCGGCACTCCCACCTCCCGCGACCGCACCTCTGCCTCCCGTATGGGCGGGCGTGCCGTTGCACTCGTTGCCGAGGGGCAAAAAAACCGCCTTATCATCACAAAAGAAGGCAAAATTAAGGATATTCCGCTCGAAAACAGCCTCGAAAACGTTAAAAAAATTAATGAAAATCTCTATAATTTAGCCATTGAGATCAATTCGTAAAAGTTTTTCGTGCATTTTTCGACAAAGTGTGATACAATACTCAAAGCATATTTAAAAAGGAAGGAGAATCTGATGGTTATTGCGTGCTATATTTTGCTGGTCATTTCCTTTGCTTATGGCCTATATTACGGACTGACCGGTTTGTTCGCTTTTATCAAATCACCCAAAAAATCGAAGCCATCCGATTCCGAAAAGCAAAACCGTTTTGCCGTTATCATTGCGGCTCGTAATGAAGAACAGGTCATCGGTCAACTGATCGACAGTTTAAATAAACAGCACTACGACCGTAGCCTCTTTACCATTTTCACCGCCGTTAATCATTGTACCGATGATACCGAAGCCATCGCCCGTAACTTTGGCAGTGAGATCATCTCCTGCCCCGATTCGGTAGCATCTAAGGGCGACGTATTAAAATTTGCTTTTGCCTCTCTGCGAAAGCGTGATGATATCGACGCCTACGTTGTTTTTGATGCCGATAATCTCGTGCATCCCGACTTTTTGCGCCAGATGAACCACGCCATCAATAACGGTACTCAGGTAGCGCAGGGAAAACGGGACTGTAAAAATCTGTCCGATAACTGGATCAGCGCCAGTTATGCCCTTTTCTACTATATGCAAAACTTTTTCCTTAACCGTGCCCGCCGTAATATCGGCGGCAGTGCCACCATCAACGGCACCGGTTTTATGATTACCAAAAAAGCGCTCGATTTCACCGGTTTTGATACCCACAGCATCACCGAGGACGTGGAATACACCGGCATTTGTGCGGTAAAGGGTGTGCGTATTGATTACGTGGAAGATGCCGTTACCTATGACGAACAGCCCACCCGCTTTTGCGTTTCCTTCCGTCAGCGTAAGCGCTGGTCGATCGGAAACCTGCAATGTTGGACAAGCTATGTCTTACAGCTCATCAGCACTTTCTTCAAGACGGGTCGGCTTGCCTGCGTGGATATTCTTTTCAATTACTCAGCGCCCTTTATGCAACTGTTGGGGCTCGCGCCCTCCGTGTTGTTGGCGTTAGCGCCCATCCTTTCGATTGAGTTGGATCCCCTGCTCATCTCCTTTATTTCCTATGGCTGGATCATCAGCGGTTTATCCTATATTTTCGGATTAGCACTCTGTGCCATTATCCTGAAAATTAACGGACACTCGCCCGCCGAGACCCCGAGCGGTATCCTATTCTTTTCCCTCTTCCTCTTCTCGTGGGTGTTGGTCAATTGTGCCGCCTTATTTCATCGCAAAAATACCTGGCATCCCATTGAGCACTCCCGCAACATCAATATTGACACCTTACTAAAATAAGAAAAGCCACCCCAAAGGTGGCTTTTTTCATCTTTTATAAGGACGGCGGGGCTTAGGCGGTGGCGGAACTAAGCAGTCCTTCCCGTGGCCGATCAGATCGGTTCTGCCGCAGGCACGCAAGGCGTCCTGCACCAATTTGCGGTTTTCCGGACGGAAATACTGCAACAACGCACGCTGTTGCGCCTTTTCCTGCGCTGTTTTAGGCACGTAGACCTTTTCAAGGGTATACGGGTCAAGCCCCGTATAGAACATACAGGTAGAAACGGTGCCGGGGGTGGGATAAAAGTCCTGCACCTGCTCGGGGCGCATCTTCTCCTCTTTCAAAAAGAGCGCCAGCTCTATCGCATCGGCAAGGGTACTGCCGGGGTGAGAGGACATTAAATAGGGCACTAAATACTGCTTTTTGCCTATCGACTCGGTAAGCTCGTAAAAGCGCTTCTTAAACTTTTTATATACCTCTATCTTCGGTTTGCCCATTCTTTTGAGCACGTTTGCCGAGCAATGCTCGGGGGCAACCTTTAACTGTCCGCTTACGTGATACTTTACCAACTCCTTGAAAAAGGAATCGTCCTTATCCTCCATAACGTAGTCAAAGCGCACGCCTGAGCGCACGAACACGTTTTTCACCTTCGGCAACGCCCGCAATTTTCTCAGCAAGCTCAGATAATCCCGATGATCCACCACCACGGCGGGGCATTTTTCGGGGGCAAGACATTTCTTATCGGGGCACATACCGCTCTTTTCCTGCTTTACACAGGAAGGACGACGGAAGTTGGCGGTGGGACCGCCGACGTCGTGGATATTTCCCTTAAAATCGTCCATTTCGGTAATCTTTTTGGCTTCTTCAATCACCGATTCATGACTTCGGCAACTAATCTGACGCCCTTGATGATAGGCAAGCGAGCAAAAATTACAAGCACCGAAACAGCCTCGGTTATGGATAATGGAAAATTTCACCTCTTCAATCCCCGGCACGCCGCCCTGCACCTTATAAGACGGATGATAATTGCGCATAAAGGGAAGGGCGTACACCTCGTCCATCTCCTGCATCGTTAAGGGGGGCATGGGCGGGTTTTGTATCACAATTTTATCGCCGTGGCGCTGAATGACCGTTTTACCCCTCACGGGGTCATGCTCCTGCTGTTGAATACGGCAGGATAGGGCATAGTCCCGCTTGCCCTTATCGGTAGGGGCGCTGACCGCTTCAAAGCTCGGACATTCCTTCACGGGACGGGGCTGATATTCGCTTGTTTTAACGGCATAGCAGGTGCCTTTGATATCCTGCATCACCCGCTGACCCGACTCCAATCGTTGAGCAATTTCCACGATATGCTTTTCTCCCATACCGTACATCAGCAAATCCGCCTTAGCATCAAGCAGAATCGAGGGGCGCACACGATCGTCCCAATAATCGTAATGGGCAAAACGGCGAAGCGAGGCTTCCAATCCGCCGATGGCAATAAAGGCATCGGGGAAAAGACGGCGAATGGCATTGGCGTAGACAATGGTGGCACGGTCGGGCCTTGCGCCCGCCTTTCCGCCGGGGGTGTAGGCATCGTCCGAACGCCGTTTTTTAGCCGCCGTGTAATGGGCGACCATTGAATCAATATTTCCGCCGTTGACCAAAAAGCCAAGACGGGGCGCACCGAACCGAGCATAATCGGCATCACAGCGAGGCTGGGCTACGATACAAACACAATATCCCGCCTTCTCCAAGACTCTTGAAATAATGGCGGTACCGAAAGAAGGGTGATCCACGTAAGCATCGCCCGTTACCAAAACAAAGTCCGCCTGCTCAAAACCAAGAGCCCGCATTTCTTTTTTTGTAATAGGAAGAAAAGGCATAGCACCCTCCTGCAACAATTTATTTTATTATACCAAACAATACCGAATAAGAAAAGATAAAAAAACAAAAAATTCGGTTGACAACCGCCTATATTTCTGCTATAATCGTTCTTGCGCTGATGAATGGACATTTATGCTGGTGTAGCTCAACAGGCAGAGCAGCTGATTTGTAATCAGCAGGTTGATGGTTCGATTCCGTTCACCAGCTCCAAAATATGGGAGATTTCCCGAGTGGCCAAAGGGGACAGACTGTAAATCTGCTGGCTTCGCCTTCGGTGGTTCGAATCCACCATCTCCCACCAGACATAAACGATTGTGAAAGCAATCGTCTTTTTCAGTTATATTCGCCTTCGGCGAGTGATATTGCTTCGCAGTGATAATCGGCTAAAGCCGAGTGATATTGCCCTTCGGGCAGTTTTGGAGGCGAATATAATATCACTGAAACCGTAAGGTTTCAATATCACTTTTGCAACGCAAAAATATCACTGTGCCAAAGGCTCAATATCACTAAATATGTAGGAGTTTAAACAC
>JAZOCX010000058.1:0-1564 GCA_045596725.1 Eubacteriales bacterium | reverse complement strand
GCAAGTGCACCGTCATTTCGGAGATCCGCCATACCAATTGAGGTTATACTCGACGGCAGAGTTATCGAAATACCGGAAACCTTTTTGATTGCATCACAGAATCCTTTCGGAGTGGATATCAAATCACCGAGCAATTCCTTATCGGTCATTGTGAATGCAATGGAGAGCGTTCCATCTTCATCGGTAAATACTGCGCCGTATGTTACCTTTTCAGTTTCATAGCTGAAGCTTTTGCTACCGTCAAGCGCAGTCCATTTGCTGAATTTTGATTTTACAGAGTTGTAATACTGCTCTGCATTTTGACTTGAGCCGGTGATCAGCACGATGTACGTTGATACTCCACTCAGTTCCAATTTATCAGCGCTGTAGGACTCTGCATTCGGGAGAGATATATCGACGCCAAATACGTTTTTGATCGTTTTTTCAATATCGGATTTATTCGATGAAGATTCAATATCATTAAGGCTATTTTGTGCTTCTTCGAAATCATCATTGCTGTTTGGTGTACCCGTGTTTACACACGCAGCCAATGATAAAATCATTAACATAGCGAGAATTATCGATAATATTTTTTCCATATTCTTCCCTCCTATAATATTTTGGCATTCAATCACGCTGCTTTAATTTTTGCTGCTTGTTTTTGCATTGCCGTCATCGGCACATCAGCCGTTGTTGTTTTCTTCAACGTCCTGATTTTCTCCTCCTTCGTTTACCTCGTCCGCATCGACGAAATCGGTGGGCAGCTTGATCGTGTAGGGCGTTTCAAACTTGTTGCAGGTAAAGCTGACGCTTGCGGAGCCTTCCATACCCGCGCTCGCACTGAACGACCATTTGAGGCACATTCCCGTCTCGGGGTCAACGGCGAATACGTAGTTCATTCCATAGCCAAACAGACCGACGGAAATGTTGAATTCGTCGCACTCTCTGCCTGCAACGGTCGTGGTGGTCTTTTTCACCTTCTGACCGTTAAACTGCTCGTAGGAGCCGAGGTAATTGAAGATCGCCGACGCCTGAAGCTCGCAATTTGCCTCCATCTGCTCCCGGGTCATGCCCGTTTCCTCGTAGATGATCTCACTGCGCACCCACACGCCTTCCTCGTTCTTGTCATACATCACGGTTTTGGTATCGTCGGTGAAGTCGTAGTAGGTCTCCATACCGTCACCCACAAAATAAAACATATCCTCGGTCTTGGCGTAGCCCATCCGCGCGGTTTCGGGCTTATCGCCCGACTCATACGAGGTTACCAAAAGCTCAACGTACAAGCCGTTCTGCTCAATCTTCGCTTTGTTTTCTTCCATTTTCGCCGTATCGTAATTTAGTTCAACCTCTTCGCCCTTCATAGTGACGAAGTTCGTAATATCGCACGAGCACAGCGAAAGCATCATCATACCCACAAGTATCAAGGTTAATATTTTTTTCATTGTAATTTCCTCACTTTCGTATCGTTATTTTTTGAACAGCACATACGGGCGGTCGGCGGTATTGCCAACCGCCCGTGGTGGTTTGGGGTTCGGTATTGTGTTTAGTTACTCAACAAGTTCCAGTCCCGTGCCGTTTTTCACAT
>JAZOCX010000057.1:0-4475 GCA_045596725.1 Eubacteriales bacterium | reverse complement strand
TGTATCTAACACCAAAAAGGAAGGATGGGCAGATGAAGATTTACGGACTGCAAAAACTGACGTTGCTTGATTTTCCGGGCAAAACGGCTTGTACGGTCTTTACCGCGGGCTGTCAGTTGCGGTGTCCCTTCTGCCACAATGCCGTACTTGCCTTCGGCGATGCCGGAGAGGGAATGGAAGAGGAAGAGTTTTTCCGCTTCCTGCAAAAGCGGCAGGGGTTGCTTGACGGGGTCTGTGTCAGCGGCGGCGAGCCGTTGTTAAATCCTGAACTTCCCGCCTTTCTCAGACGGATACGGGAGCTGGGTTTTTTAGTAAAACTCGACACCAACGGCTTTTCACCCGATCGACTGAGCGCCGTGCTCAATTTGGTCGATTACGTGGCGATGGATATTAAATCTTCGCCGGACGGGTACGCAAAAGCCTGCGGGCTGGCAACGGTGGATATGCAGGCCGTTTTGAAAAGTATAGATATGCTCCGAAACGGAAAGACCGACTACGAGTTTCGCACCACGGTTGTCAAAGGCATTCACAACGAGCAGGACATCATAGATGCCGCCAAGCTCATTGAGGGTGCTTCGCGCTATTTCCTTCAACAATATGTAGATCCCGGTGGTCAGGGCGGATCGGGATTGGCAGCATTCTCTGCTGATGAGATGCAACGGTTTGCCGAGTTGGCAAAGCCCTATGTAAAAAATATAGGAATAAGAGGAGTGTAAAGCATGTATCAAGTTACAAAAAGAGACGGCGAAGTCGTTGATTTCAATCTCGCGAAAATCAGTGCCGCTATCGGCAAAGCGTTTGATGCGCAGGGCAAACAATACACGCAGGACATTTTGGATCTCTTGGCTTTGAAGGTTACTGCCGATTATGAGCCGAAGATCGAAAACGGTGTCATTTCGGTTGAGGCGATTCAGGACTCGGTGGAGTCGGTGCTCGTTCAGGCTGGTTATGCCGACGTTGCCAAGTGCTACATCCTGTACCGTAAACAGCGTGAAAAGATCCGCAATATGAAGTCTACTATCCTTGACTATAAGCAGGTCGTAGACAGCTACGTTAAGGTAACCGACTGGCGTGTTAAGGAGAATTCCACCGTTACCTATTCCGTCGGCGGTTTGATTTTGAGCAACTCGGGTGCCGTTACGGCAAACTATTGGCTGTCTGAGATTTATGACAGTGAGATTGCCAACGCTCACCGCAACGGCGATATTCATATTCACGACCTGTCGATGCTGACCGGCTACTGTGCCGGTTGGAGCTTAAAGCAGCTCATTCAGGAGGGTCTGGGCGGTGTTCCCGGTAAGATCACCTCGGCTCCCGCTAAGCATTTGGTCAGTTTGTGCAACCAGATGGTTAACTTCTTGGGCATTATGCAAAACGAATGGGCAGGTGCGCAGGCATTTTCGTCTTTTGACACCTATCTTGCACCTTTCGTAAAGGCGGATAATCTGACCTATAACGAGGTTAAGAACTGCATTCAGTCCTTTATTTATGGCGTCAATACTCCTTCTCGTTGGGGTACGCAGGCGCCCTTCACCAACATCACGCTTGACTGGACCGTTCCTGCCGACCTGGCTGAGCTTCCCGCTATTGTCGGCGGCAAGGAGATGGACTTCAAATATAAGGACTGCAAGGCTGAGATGGATATGATCAACCGTGCCTTCATCGAAACGATGATCGAGGGCGACGCTCACGGCCGTGGCTTCCAGTATCCGATTCCTACCTATTCCATCACCAGCGATTTCGATTGGAGCGAAACCGAGAACAACAAGCTGTTGTTTGAGATGACCGCCAAGTACGGCACTCCCTACTTCTCCAACTATATCAACTCCGATATGGAGCCTTCGGACGTTCGTTCGCTGTGCTGCCGTCTGCGTCTTGGCCTGCGTGAACTGCGCAAGAAGTCGGGCGGCTTCTTCGGAAGCGGCGAGAGCACCGGTTCGATCGGCGTTGTTACCATCAATATTCCCCGTATTGCTTATTTGGCAGAGGATAAGGCTGATTTCTATCGTCAGCTTGATCGTATGATGGATATTGCGGCCCGTTCCTTGAAGGTGAAGCGTGATATCGTAACCCGTTTGCTTGACGAGGGTCTGTATCCGTACACCAAGCGTTACCTCGGCACCTTCAATAACCACTTCTCCACCATCGGTTTGATCGGTATGAACGAGGCTTGCCTCAACGCTAAGTGGATCCGCAAGGACCTCACTCACGAAAGCGCACAGGAATTCACCAAGGAAGTCCTCAATCATATGCGTGATCGTCTGAGTGATTATCAGGAGAAGTACGGCGATCTGTACAACCTCGAAGCTACTCCCGCAGAGTCTACTACCTATCGTTTGGCGAAGCACGACGTGGCTCATTATCCCGATATCATCACCGCTAAGGGCGATACTCCTTATTATACCAACTCTTCGCATCTGCCGGTTGGTTATACCGAGGACATATTCACGGCGCTCGATATTCAGGATGAGTTGCAGACGTTGTATACTTCGGGTACCGTATTCCATGCCTTCCTCGGTGAGAAGTTGCCCACATGGAAGTCGGCGGCTAATCTCGTACGCAAGATTGCTGAGAATTATAAACTGCCTTATTACACCATCTCTCCCGTTTACTCGGTATGTAAGGATCACGGCTATTTGGCCGGTGAGCATTTTACCTGCCCCGAGTGCGGTAATCCTGCTGAGGTATATTCCCGTATCACCGGTTATTACCGTCCCGTTCAGAACTGGAACGACGGCAAGACCGAGGAATACAAACAGCGTAAGTTGTATGATATTGCCAACTCCAAGCTCGACCCTGCCAAGCATGCCAAGGCAGAAACCGAAGCCACGGCAACCACCGAGTTGGCTGACGGCTATTATCTGTTTACCACCAAAACCTGCCCCAACTGCCCGATCGCCAAGGCGGCGCTCGACCGTGCCGGCATTGCCTATACGGTAGTGGATGCAGAGGATAATGCCGAGATGGCTGATGCTTTGGCCATTCGCCAGGCTCCGACGCTGGTTATCGTAAAAGACGGTAACGTTGAAAAGGTTGCAGGCGTATCTCCCATTATGGCAAAAATCCGCTAACGAATATGACCGCCCCTTTTACGGGGGCGGTCAATCTATCAGAGAGGGACAACGTGAAAAAGATTAGTAAAATCATTACTTGGATCAGTGCAGTCATCGGCTTTGTCGTTGTGCTGTGGCTGATGATGCGTTTTCATTGGGATATCGTGATCGGGATTTGCATTTGGGCGCTTATCACCTTTATTCCGTCCATTATTTATGAAGCAATCGTATATAAAAAAGACCCCTAATGGACACTTCTTATAAGGATGATAAAAACCTCGATGAATTTCATCGAGGTTTTCTTATATTTATTGGATAGAACCAGCATCGCATTTGTAAGCTCAAACGCTTTTCACAACGAAAGAGAATGAAAAAGTGATATTTTCACGTTGTGAAAGTTATATTACTCCCCTTGGTCGTAGTGATATTTTATTCGCCCTAAAAACTGTCCGAAGGACAATATCACTATGCGAAGCATAATACCACTGCGAAGCAATATAACTCGCCGTAAGGCGAATATAACTGAGGCACCTTCCTTACGGAGGGTGCCTCGACGGGGTCTTTTTTATTTGGTTAATACCTTTTTCTGCCAGGATTTCTTGTGGCAGTTGGGACATTCCATATAGCGGGTTCTGGCCATATGAGGGGCGCAAAATACGCTTTTGAAGGTGGGCACGTAGCAATGACCGCACTCGGCGCATTTGTAATAGCCCGCCTTTTGCTCAATTTTAATAAGGAAGGGCAAAGCAATTAAGAAAGGAATGATACCGGCAAGTACAATCAGCGCTCTTATCCACTCTTCAATCGTTTGGTTGTAGGCAACAAAAACCGTTACGGCTAACAGCGGCACACAAGCAAGTATGCCGACAATGATTTCTGCTTTTAAGAGCATTCTGTCTTTTTCTTCTTTTTCTTTTACCATCTCAATTAATATTTCTTCTGTCTTTTTGTTGTTGTCTTCCATAGTAACTACCTCCCCGCATAACAAATCATTTACGGTAATGTTGAGCAGATGGCACAGCTCAATCATAAGAGAAGAGTCGGGCAACGACCGTCCGGTTTCCCATTTGGAAACGGCACGATCGGTAATTCCCAATTTATCAGCCAACTGCGCTTGTGTCAGATTTTGGTTTTTGCGACAGGTCGCAATAAACGCTCCAATTTTCACTTGATTCATACGCCATCTCCTTTCATTAACAGTATAAACACATTTTAGCGGAAAGTCCACCAACCGTTGGTTGAGATACAAAAAAAGAGCTCTAACCTTTGGGTTAGAGCTCATGGTGCGGATAAGAGGACTTGAACCTCCACCGAGTTGCCCCGACTAGAACCTGAATCTAGCGCGTCTGCCGATTCCGCCATATCCGCTGGTGCGAGTGATGGGACTTGAACCCATACGTCGAAGACACACGCCCCTCAAAC
>JAZOCX010000056.1:0-3368 GCA_045596725.1 Eubacteriales bacterium | reverse complement strand
ACCGCAAGCATATTGAAAAGGACGCCGCTTTGGAGCGCCGTTTCCAAACGGTGATCGTGGAAGAACCCTCGATTGAGGATGCAACCGCCATTTTGCGTGGCATCAAATCCCACTATGAGGAGTTTCATTGCTTAACCGTTTCGGAAGACATGGTGCGCAAAGCCGTTACCCTCTCGGAACGCTATGTAACCGACCGTTATCTCCCCGATAAAGCCATCGATCTGCTCGACGAGGCCTGCGCCAACGCCGCCTTGAAGAATAAGGCGTCGGATGAACTGTATGAACTCAATAAACAGATTAAGGCACTCGAAGAAAAGATCGAACAGCTACAATCCCTTCCCGCCGAACAGATGACCGAGGACACCTATCGGGAGTTGGCGGAAAATCAGTCGGAGTTGTTGCGTATCTCGGCTCAGCGTGATGAGTTAGATAAGGCGGTACAAACTGAGGTTACCTTAGAGGATATGGCTCGGGTCATAGAACTCTGGACGGGCGTGCCCACCGGCAAGATCATTGCCTCGGAAAGCGATAAATTACGGGATTTAGAGCAGGTGCTCGGTGCTAAGATCAAGGGTCAGAGCGAGGCCATTGAAGCCATCGCCAATGCCGTGCGCCGTTCCCGTGCCGCACTAACTCCCCGCAAGCGTGCCGTTTCTTTTATCTTCACCGGCCCTACCGGCGTGGGTAAGACCGAGCTTGTGAAGGTGTTGGCAAAGGAACTGTTTGATACCCCCGAAACGCTCATTCGTCTGGATATGTCCGAGTTTATGGAAAAACATTCGGTTTCCCGTATTATCGGCTCGCCCCCAGGCTATGTGGGGTATGACGAGGCGGGTCAGCTTACTGAAAAGATTCGCCGTAAACCCTATTCGGTGGTGCTTTTTGATGAAATTGAAAAGGCACATCCCGACGTGATGAATATTCTGTTGCAGATCCTCGACGAGGGGCGCATCACCGATGCTCACGGACGCACCGTTTCTTTTGAGCACACCATTATCGTGATGACCTCCAATGCCGGCTCTCAGACAGGCGGTACGGCGGCAGGCTTTGGTCAGACGGATGATATTCGCACCCGTGATAAAGCCCTTAAAGCCCTTGGCGAGTTTTTGCGTCCTGAGTTTATGAACCGTGTTGATGAGATCATCGTCTTTCATCCTCTCAAACAAGAAGTCTTTGCCGATATTGCCGACGGCTTTTTACGGGAACTGCAAGAAGGCCTTGCCGAGCAGAACATCACCCTATCTTGGGACGATAAGGCGTTGGCGTATATTGCCGAGAAGTCTTTTTCGTCCAAATACGGTGCCCGTAACGTTCGCCGTTTTGTTGAGCGTGAGGTGGAAGACCGATTGGTCAAACACGTCTTTGAAAAGGGTAAATTCACCGGCGCGAGCGTAAGCTCTGATGGTGAAGAGTTAAAATTCGAAATAAAATAAAAATTTCTCTTGCATTGTTGAGTTTTTTGTGATAGAATATCCCAGCATGTAATACGGGCATTCCGCTGGCCGTGCAAAGGTACGGTGAATGAATGTACTGATGATTAACGGAGGATATTATGACTGCAATCGAAAAGTTCAACAGCAAGCAGATGAAAGAAAACGTCCCTGCTTTTGAAGTAGGCGATACTGTTGCTGTCAGCGTCAACATTAAGGAAGGCGCCAAAGAGCGTATCCAGATGTTTGAAGGTACTGTAATTTCCCGTAACGGCGGTGGTCTGACTGAGACCTTTACCGTACGTCGCCTCAGCCATGGCGTAGGCGTGGAGAGAGTATTCCCTGTCCATTCGCCCAACGTTGTGGATGTAAAGATTGTTCGTCGCGGTAAAGTCCGCAGAGCCAAGCTTTACTACCTGAGAGATCGCGTAGGTAAGGCTGCCCGCGTTAAGGAGAGAATCTGACGCATCAAAAAGGGGGACAAGCTTGTCCCCCTTTTTTGTTTTCAGAAAGGAGAAGGTATGCGCCAAAGTCGTGCCGAAAGAAATCAAGTAGATAAAAGACTCCGTGCGGGAGACCTGTATGAATGGGTTGAGATGATCGTGATGGCATTAGTGTCGGTTATGATCGTTTTCACCTTTATTTTCCGTGTCGTAACGATATCGGGTCCCTCGATGATTCCCACTCTGCGTGACGGTCAGCGTGTCGTTGTCAGCAATCTTTTCTACACCCCCGAGGTGGGCGACGTCGTTGTTTTCTCGCTTCGTGAACAGTCCGAGCCCTACATAAAGCGAGTCATTGCGGTGGAGGGACAAACGGTTGATTTTAATCAGGTAACCCGTAAACTGATCGTGGACGGGGTAGAGTTTGCCGAGCCTTATATTAACGAGGCGATGCTCAATTATAAAGAATGGTACGACCCCGATTATTATCCCGTAACGGTAGGCGAGGGGCAGTACTTTGTTTGCGGTGATAACCGCAATCATTCTTACGACTCCCGCTATCCTTCCATGGGGCTGGTGGATGCCGAGGAAATTGTGGGACACGCCTTGTTTATTATCTTCCCCTTTACGCAGATTGGTGGCGTGTAATGGAAGAAAACAGAAATACGATCAACTGGTTTCCGGGTCATATGGCGAAAACCCGCCGATTGATCAGTGAAAACCTAAAACTATGTGATATTGCCTGCGAGGTCGTAGATGCCAGAATTCCCGAAGCCTCCCGCAATCCGGTGCTCGATGAGTTGCTGGGCGGTAAACCCCGTATCACGGTGCTCAATAAAGCCGATTTGGCCGATGCCGATATCACGGCACAGTGGCTGACGGCACTTCGGGGGAAAGGCAACTATGCCGTTGCCATCGATTGCAAGAATAAAAAAGGCGTCCCCGATTTTATCCGTATGGTCAAGAAAGCCGGTGCCGATATTTTGGCGGCCCGTGCCGAAAAGGGGATCGCTAAAAAGAGTTTGCGTATTATGATTACGGGCATCCCTAACGTGGGGAAAAGCTCCTTTATCAATATGCTCGCCGGTCGCAAAGCGGCGGCGGCGCAGGATCGTCCCGGTGTAACCCGTGGTAAACAATGGGTCAGCGTATCGGGCGTGAGTGAACTTGATTTGTTAGATACCCCCGGCATTTTATGGCCGAAGATCGATACCGAGGGGCAGGCGTTACTGCTTTGCTATACCGGTGCGATTAAGGATGAGGTGCTGGATACCGAATATATTGCTCAAAATTTAGCCGCCGCTATCGCCAAAACGGCACCAAAGGCACTCGTTGAGCGTTATAAGATCAACGGCTTTGAAGAGCTGGAAGGCCATGAGATACTGGAAAAAATCGGCAGAGCCCGTGGCTTTGTCCGTAAGGGTGCCGAGGTCGATACCGAGCGTGCCGGCCATATCCTGCTTGATGAATATCGTGCGGGAAAGCTCGGTCGCAT
>JAZOCX010000055.1:0-3672 GCA_045596725.1 Eubacteriales bacterium | reverse complement strand
GGCAAACCGCTTGACCGCAGTAATATATGGCGGCAAATGAAGGAACTGTGTGAGCAGGCCGGTGTTTCGCCGGAAAAGGTGTTCCCACACAATCTCAGACATCTGTTTGCACGAACCTTTTATGGTATTGAAAAGGATATTGCAAAGCTGGCGGATATCCTCGGGCACTCCAATATAAACACAACTCGTATTTATATCATCACCACCGGCGCAGAGCATCAGCGCCGTATGGAGAATATGCGTTTAATCATATAAAAAAGAAAACCGCCACACAGAGCAGCGGTTTGAATATCACATAATGGGTATTATGTTGTATAAAACAATGAAAAATCGGTTTTTAAACAAGCGAAAAGCTCTGCTACAACAAAATAAAGGCATAACAAAGAAGACCTTTTGAAAAAATTGAACAAAAGGTCTTGTTTGTCATGCCCAAAATCTGTTATAATTATGTAAATCTCATTTTTTTTCGAAAATCACTTGCTTTTTCTACCAAACTGTGCTATAATTCTTCGTACTAATAAAGTAACGAAGTATGCTTGTTCGGCTATTCGTACAACATAATACCCATTATGTTGCCAATCGCCGTTATTCAGCAGGCAGGGTTAAAACCCACGTATTGTTGTCGATCCTTATGTTTCCGTCCGTTTTATTTCTGTCTGTTACCCCAGCGCAAACGCTCGGCGTTTGCATATTTTTGCCGAAAGTTGTAGCAAACGTTTAAAGCAAGGAAGGAGAAAATCAGAAATGAAACAGAATGATACCCGTCTGAAGCTTATTGACGGAACTATCCATGTCATTGCAAGAGACGGACTCGACAAAGCTACTACAAAATCAATAGGCGAAGAAACCTCCATCAATCAGGCATACATTTACCGTCATTTTGAGGACAAGGAGGATATGTTCGCCAAAACCTTTGAGAGCTTGGATGAAGAACTGGTAAACAAAGCGATGCAGCACATTCCTGTAATGTATATGCAGGAAATGGATTACGAAATGCGTTGCTGGGTGTTCTTTACTTCAGTATGGAAATTCATGCTTGGTAACAAGGATAAGTGTCTTACGTTTATTCGGTATTACTACTCTCCGTATTTTAAACAGTATTCAGCGGAAAGTCATAACCGTCGTTACAAGCCTCTTGTAGAGAAATTTAAGGATGCGTTCCGAGACGAAGCAAATGTGTGGATGCTCTTAAATCATATTCTCAACGTAATGCTTGATTTTACTGTCAAAGTTTTTGACGGCGCAATATCGGACAACGATGATACAGCGGAGCACGTGTTCCGCCTGATTTACGGTTCGGTAAAACAGTATTTTAGAAAGAAGGAGTGTTAAGTGCAGTGAAAAAAGTATTTAACATAATCAAAACCACTATTGTCTGGTTAATTGTATTGCTTGTAGTATCTATGATGATTTTTACGGTCATCTCGGTTACTACATTTAATAGAAACGACCGCGATCTCTTCGGGTTTAAGATGTACATAGTCAATTCGGATTCAATGGCAGCCACCGACTTTAATGCAGGCTCCTTGATCCTTGTAAAAGAGGTTGACCCCTCTACTCTCAAAGAGGGCGACATCATCACCTTTATGTCACAGGATACCGACAGTTTCGGTGAAACCATCACCCATAAGATCCGCAAGCTGACAACCGATGCAGAGGGCAATCCGGGCTTTATCACCTACGGTACTACTACCGATACCGACGATGAAACCATCGTTACCTATCCTTACGTGCTCGGTCAGTACCAGAGCCATATTGCCGGTCTTGGAACCTTCTTTAATTTCTTAAAGACCACCCCCGGCTATTTCGTCTGCATCTTTACGCCCTTTATGCTGATTATCCTGTATGAAGGCATTAAATTCTTCAACCTGTTCCGCCGTTACAAGAAGGAACAGATGGATGAAATGCAGGCTGAAAAGGATAAGATCGAAGCTGAGAAAGCAGAAAATGCCAAGATGCTTGAGGAACTCAAAGCCCTCAAGGCACAGCTTGAAGGTCAACAACCCGTGGCTGTAGGCGTTGAAACCGCTGCCGCCACATCCGATGATACCGCATCTGACGCTGCGCCGGGTGCAGAAACAGAGTAAGGTATATACCCTCCCCAAAGAAAGTAGTTGATGTCCTAATGTTACAGTTTATTATTGGTCTTTTAGTGGGCGGCATATTCGGTTTTGGAATATGCGCCATCTGCAGTATGGCAGGAACAGACGACCGAACGGAAACCCAATGTGCGAAGAAAATAGGAGAAGACGATGCCAGAAGCGAATAACCCTGATACCGAGCTCTATTGGCTCATTGGCATTGCTGCCGCATTTTTCTTGTTTATTGTGATTGGTCGGTTTGCAATGTTCATCAACGACTTTTCTCGTGAACTACGATACTTAAATAATGAGATCGTACGAACAACCGGCGCCGAGCGCAGGCACTGGATTCGCCAACGACGGAGATTATGGCTATCTCTAATCCCGTTCGTAAAGTATTGATTTTCTTACAACAGAGTTTGTCTCTGTGGTGAGCGTGGTAACAGAATGTGTCTTGTCTTCAAACATTTTTACCTCACGCCGTCCCATCGGGATCGATGGGCGGCAATCAAAGGGTATAAGAAATAACATTGTACCTTTTGATTGCCGAAAGGCAAAACTTCGGCAAGAAAGCCACTATGCAAAAAGGAGAGAAACCCTTATGAAACTTGCACAAAAGGCAATTTGCACAACGGGGGGCTAACATTTCCCTCTATTTAGTCAAATTGACTAATAACCTGTTGGGAGAAAAAACAAGTTAATAACCGCCTCCTGGATTACGCCAGCACCAGACGGAGATACGGTTTAACAGGTGGGGTGTTGGAGCAACTATATTAGGAGGTTTTGAAAATGACAAAACAAAAATCAACCAAGCGCGCTTTATTACTCAGCGGTCTGTCGCTTTTAATGTGCATTTCGATGCTCGTTGGTAGTACGTTCGCTTGGTTCACAGACAGCGTTACCTCCGCAGGTAACATTATTAAGTCCGGAACGCTTGATGTTGAGATGTATTGGGCAAACGGCACGGAAGCTCCCGAAAGCGCAAACTGGATCGACGCTTCTCAAGGCGCCATTTTCAATAACGACAAATGGGAGCCCGGTTACACCGAGGTTCGTCACATCAAGATTGAAAACAAGGGATCTCTTGCTCTCAAGTATCAAATTGCTATCGCTGCAAATGGCGAGGTATCCGACCTTGCTGATGTAATCGATGTTTATTATCTTGACCCTGCAGCCCAAGTTAGTGAGCGTAGTGATTTAACTGCTGACATGAGACTTGGTACCTTAACCGAAGTTCTTGATGCTATCAGCACTACCGCTTCCGGCAATCTTGAACCTGTGCAGAACCATACCATTACTCTTGTATTGAAGATGCAGGAAAGCGCAGGAAACGAGTATCAGAATAAATCCATCGGCACCGACTTTAGCGTAAAGTTAACGGCTATTCAGAAGGATTTTGAATCCGACTCCTTCGGCAATAACTACGATGAAGGGCTTGAACCGGAAACGATGTATCTGTTCTCCGGCGCAGATCTTCACAATTCTACTGCTAAGTCCGGCAGATTTGAGTTGTCCGAGGATATCAGAACCTCTGAGAGCGATGCCCGCTATGGTTACGGCTATGAATACATAATCAGAAAAGGTGCCGACT
>JAZOCX010000054.1:0-24301 GCA_045596725.1 Eubacteriales bacterium | reverse complement strand
ATATCTGGGCAGCACATTTTATGGCGATCGCTGAGAAAGATGGTACTGTTATCAGTCCCTTTGCCGATGGCGAGAAGGCAGAAATGGTATTCTCGTCGGACGTAAAACGCTTTGGTAATCGCAACGATATTGTGAGTTTGCCCTATGGTGTTGATGGCGAGACCCGTATCGACCGCAGTAATGCCCACGATCCCGTAAACGGGGATTCTTGGAAGTATTATTATGTGGATAAATGCCCGAAGGGGTATTTGGGTTATCATTATCCGTCGGATAATACGAAGTTGATGTTCACCTTTGATCCCGAGCAGGTGCCCTATGCCGGCATCTGGATGAACGACGGGGATCACGGCAGTCCGCTTTGTGAGTTCCATAATTGTGCGCTGGAAATTTGCACCGGCTCTTTCGACCGTCCCGATACGGCACGAGAGAGAAATCAATACTCTGTTCTTAAAGCCAAGAGTCAGGTCAAGTGGTTCTTGGAGTTAGATATTATTTGAAAGGAAAGTATGAAAAATGGGTAAAGTAGTAGTAGCAGGTTCTTTTATTTACGACATTGCCGCCTATGTTCCGCACGCTCCCGTAGCAGGGGAAACCGTTATGGGTTACGAATGCAAAACCGGTCCGGGAGGCAAGGGCTCCAATCAGGCAGTAGCCGCCGCTAAGGCTGGTGCTGAGGTAACGATGATCACTAAGGTTGGTAAGGACGATTTTGCCAAGGCGATGTTTGATTTTTATAAGGCAAACGGTATGTCTACCAAGTTCGTGTATGAGTCGGATGAGGCAGGCACCGGCGCCGCTCCCATTATTATTGATGAAAGCGGTCAGAACCGTATCGCCGTTATCTTGGGTGCTAACGCACTGCTCACTGCGCAGGAAGTTGCCGCCGCAGAGGAAGAGATTGCTCAGGCAGACGTGCTGATTACGCAGTTTGAAACCAATAACGAGGTTGTTTCCGAGTTTGTTCGTTTGGGCAAGAAATACGGAAAGACCATCATCGTTAACCCCGCTCCTATCAACAAGACCATCTCGGACGAGATCTATCAGGGCGTTGATTACGTTACCCCCAACGAAACCGAAGCCGCCGCTTTGGCAGGGATGGACGTTGTAGAAACGATCGACGATGCCCGTGAAGCCGCAAAGCGTATTATGAAGCTGGGCGCTAAGGCTGTATTGATTACGCTTGGTTCCAACGGCTCTTTCCTGTATAACGGCACCGACGAATATCACGTTATGCCGATCAAGGTTAAGGCGATCGACACCACGGGTGCAGGCGATGCCTTCAACGGCGGTTTTGCTTGCGCTAAGGCAAACGGCTTGGGCGATTTGGAAGCCTTGCAGTTTGCTACCTGCGTAGCCGGTATCTCGGTTACCCGTCAGGGTACCTCTCCCGCAATGCCCAGCCGTGAAGAAGTGCTGGAATGCTTGGAGAAAAACTTCAAATAAATAAAAAGAAAGACGGAACCGAATCGGTTCCGTCTTTTTTTATATATTGATGGGAAGTAGGTATCCCGCCGCAATACCTAAGGCACCCGATATGCCGATAATGGCAATGGGATGGAGTTTTTTGAAGGCAAGGATCGCCGTACCTGCAAAAATAATCAGTGAAACATAAAAGGGAAGCGAGGAGAAAACGTCAAGCGTGATGCCGTTTTTGAAAAAGACCGTCTGCCCGATCGAGAGGACGGCGGCGGCAATCAAACCGACCACGGCAGGTTTGAGCCCCGACATAGCACCCATCACCAATTTGTTGGATTTGAACTTCTCATAGCACTTAGAAACGAGCAAAATAATGATAAAAGAGGGCAAAACAACGCCCAAAGTGGCACAAATTCCGCCTAAAAATGCTCCAAAAATGCCAATTTCGCCACGATTTAAGCCCATTTCGGTGCCAATATAGGTGGCAATATTGATCGCAAACGGCCCCGGTGTGCTCTCAGAGATGGCAATAAAGTTAATTAACGCTTCTTCCGAGAGATAAGAACGGGAGATAACAGCGTCTTGAATGAGCGGAATCATGGCATAACCGCCACCGAAGGTGAAGAGTCCGATACGGAAAAAGAGCCCAAAAAGTTCTAAAAAAATCATTTGGCATTTCTCCTTTCAAAAAGAGTAAAGGAGATAATACCCACAACGGCGGCGCCGATAATAACAAAAAGCACGTTAACATCCACAAAAGCGGAAATTAAAAAGGCGGCCGCAGCAATGGCGTACGCAAGGGTTTGCTTGGGGCATTTTTTGGCAATCGTCCAAAGTGATTTCAGTACCAGTGCCAACACGCCGGCACGAATACCGAAAAAGGCGTAACGCACGGCATCCACCTCTAAAAAATTCCGCAGAACAAGAGCAATCAAGGTAATAATGATGTAAGAGGGGAGCACCACGCCAAGGGTAGCGCAGGTTGAGCCCCAAAATCCGGCTACACGGCTTCCGATAAAGGTGGCGGAATTGATAGCGATCGGGCCGGGGGTACTCTCGGCTATGGCGATAATTTCCAGAATATCCTCATCGGTTGCCCAGCCGTGCTTTTCTACAACCTCACGCTGGATCAGCGGGATCATCGCATAGCCGCCGCCAAAGGTAAAGGCACCGATTTTGAAAAAGGTCAAAAACAAGGTGCGCAGTTTGTGAGCTTTCGACATAATAAACTCCTAAATAAAATGCGTCAGATAGACCGACGCATTTTTTTAATCAATATTTTGCTGTACCCATCACAAGCTGATCAAAGGTGATGGCGGAAAGACGACTGCGAAGATCGGTTGCCATATCCATAAAGACGTGGCGAATCGGGCAGGGCAGACCTTGTTGAACGGTGGGATGCCCACACTCGTAATCCTCACAAGTGCAACGGCTGATGGGAAGATCGCCCTCAATGGCGCAGATCACGTCATACATCGAAATCTGCGAAGGCTCTTTTGCCAGCATATAGCCGCCGCTTTTGCCCTTATAGGAGCGCACGATACCTGCCAAGAGCAGTTTGCGCAATATCTTCAAGGTAAAGCGCAGAGTTACGCCGATCTGAGCCGAAAGGGTGGGGGCGTCGGTTTTTACGTTTTGGCAGGAAAAACCGTATACGATACGCAAAGCGTAATCGGCTTCCAGAGTAATATTCATCTTACTCCGCCTTGAAATCAACCGCCATACCGGACGAACCGAACAGGCGCATCTTCTTCTTAACAACTTCCTTAACGGCTTCACGACCGGGACCGCAATACTTGCGGGGGTCAAACTCATCAAGGTTATCATTGAGAGCCTTTCTTACGGCATCGGTAAAGGCGATACGTAAATCGGTATCAATATTGATTTTACAGATACCAAGAGAAATGGCTTTTCTAATCTGCTCCTCGGAAATACCCGAAGCACCGTGCAATACCAGCGGAGCGGAAACAGCCTCACGGATATCGGCAAGACGGTTAAAGTCGAGCTTGGGCTCGCCCTTATATTTGCCGTGAGCCGTACCGATAGCAACAGCCAGAGAATCAACACCGCTCTTTTCCACTAAATAAGCGGCTTCGGCGGGATTGGTATAGATAGCGTCTTTTTCTTCAACCTTTACGTCGTCTTCAATGCCGACCAATTTACCAAGCTCTGCCTCAACCGATACGCCGGCGGGATGAGCGGCCTCACATACCTGCTTAATCAAAGAGATGTTCTCTTCGATGGGCTTGGAAGAGCCGTCGATCATAACGTTGGTCCAGCCGTGATTGATGCAGTTAACGGTGGATTCTACTTTAAGACCATGGTCCAAATTCAAGACAACGGGCACGCTTGCCTTAGAAGCGGCCACACGGTACATTTCGGCAAGATAGTCGATCCCCGCATAGCGAATAGCGCCTTCGGATGTTTGCACAATAACGGGCGACTGTTCTTCTTCTGCGGCTTCAATGATCGCCTGCAAGAATTCCATGTTGTTAAAATTGAAGGCACCGCACGCATAACCGCGGCGCTGAGCATCCAAAAGTACAGATTTACCGGATACGATCATAATTATTCCTCCAAATAATATAACACTCTTTCTATTATTATACCGCAACGGGAGAGTTTAATCAAGTGTTTTTGCAATTGCGGAGAGTCTTTCTACATTTTCTTTTGATGCGCGACGGCGTTTTAAGGCGTCTACCGTCAGGTACAGCGTAATGACCGCCAAGGAAATGGCCGCAATACCAAAGCCGGTGTAAAGCCCGGGGGTAGTAAAGGAAAATTCAATGGTGTTTTCTCCCGCAGGGCAGACAACCGCCATAAATCCGAGATTGGCACGGATAATTTCCGCATCCTTGCCGTTAACGGTAGCACTCCAACCCGCTTCATAGGGCACGGAGAAAAAGACCAAGCGCTCTTTATCGGCATTAAACTGACAAGTAAATCCGTTTTTGGCATAGGTAAAATTCTCCGCAACATATTCGTTGCGTTCTTCATAAAGGGTAGACACAATGAGATCATCAATGGTGAGTGCTTTATCGGTGTTCTTTTCAAAAGAAGCCAGTAAATGCTCTTGCGATGCATCAATGACCAAGCTGTTGAGCATAACCTCGGGATACACCGCTTGATAAAAATGCTCTTCCATATGCGAGGAAAGCATATAGCTATCATAAGAAAAGCCCATCGGCAGGTAGTAATCAAAGATGTAGACGTTATTGCCATTATCCTGATGGGAGAAGGTGTAGCTTTCATACTCGGCTTGTGTGGTCGTGTCTCCGTCAAAGAGATAACGAACGCTTAATAGGGCGTGTAGCGCATCATCGTTTAAGGGCGGTTCACTGTTAACATCACGGGTTACGCCAATGGTATGATAAAAGTCAAATATCGAGCCGGGGACAACCGAATGGAAGGCACGAATAGTGGGCATATTCCAAAACATACCCGCATTGGTTTCGGTGTTAACGGTATCGATACGCTCACCGTCTGCAAGGGCGGTAGTCATATTCTCGCGTCCCTTGATGTTTTGCACTACGTAACGGTCGTGATCGGTAATCGAGGAGGAGCCTTTGCAAACACCCACGTAAAACACACCGAATATACCGATAAACAGACAAAGCATACCGGCAAGTATGGGGGTAATGGTTTTTTGGAATTTGTGCTGATGGCGCAGTAAAAGGAATACGATAATCAGCCCCGCTACCGTAATGGCAATATGCGCATAGAGTAAGGGGAGGTTCGGCACGATACCGAGCGACTGCGTTTCCTCGTTATAGATCAGCGCCTGAGGCACCGAAAGTCCTAATGCGATCAGCGCCGTAATGCCGATGCCCCATTTCCACTCTTTCCAGGAACACTCTTCCACGGCTTTCATCGTGATAAGTGCCAAGATTAGGATAAAGGTAAAGAACCAGCGGGTGTAATAGTTATCCGAGAAAAGCTGGAACATCGAATTGAGAATGGGCACAAACGACATCACCAACAATACCACCGAAAGATGCGAGAAGAAATCACGGGGACGGCGTCTGAGCCAGGTCATCGCACCGGTAAACCCGAAGAGAGGGAGCCACGCCGTTACCGAACTCCATTTAGCGCCGGCATCGGGGAAGACGTTGGGCGTGGAACAAATTTCAGGCGGTAAAAAGAATGCCTGCAAAATTTGGTAGGGGCGTTGTACCTCAAAATAGGTGATGATCGCCCAGCCTGAGAGAGTGGTGCTGGCTCGGTCGATTTGTAGCGTGGTGAGTACGGCGGGTAAAACGACAAAGGCCGCCAAGGCAAACCCGCAAACACATTCCAGGGCAAGAGAGAAAAGCTGTTTGAAGTTTATCTTCCAGCTTTTCGTAATCACCCGAATGAAGAAATAAATAATGACAAAGACAACCTCTGCCACAAAGAAATAATAGTTGGTTAGCGCATTGATAAATACGGCAAAGCATAAAAAGCCCTTTTTATCCTCTTCAATCAGTAGATGAAGCCCCGTTAAGATCAGCGGGAAAAAGGCGATGATATCGTGAAAATGATTAAAGAAGATATTATAAAAACAAAAACCCGAAAAAGCATAGAGTAACGAGCCGATAAAGGCATTGTTTTTATTCTTCAAAAATCGCTTTAAGAACCCATAAGCGGTGGTGGCGGCCACGGCCGTCTTTAAGACAATCAAAAAGGGGATAGAGCCAGCCACCCAGGACATCGGCAAAAGCAGGGTCAGCCAAAAGAAGGGACTGCCGATGAGATAAAAGGCGTAAGAGCCGATAAAATTAGAGCCCAGGTCGGTATTCCAGTTCCACATCAATTCGCCGTTGCGGATGGATTCATTGGCTTCGATATAAAAGGGGATCTGTTGACAGTTAAAATCACCGATATAGATAAAAAAACCGTCGTCGATCAAGACAAAGGGTAGCATAATGGCCAGCATTAGTACAAAGGCGCATAAAAAGACTGTAAGATACTGTTGCCAAGGCTTTTTATTGGTTAAACTGAGGAATTTCATAAAAGCACCTGCCTTTTTTCTCCGTTAAGGCGCATCAGCGCACAGATGGTTTTGGCGTCCGTTATATCGCCGTTTTGGCATTGTTTGATAGCGTCGGCAAGGGGGACCGTGATGATATCCAAGGCTTCATCCTCATCGGGATGGGGCGAGGTATAGGTTAAGTCGGTGGCAAGATATAAATGGATCCTTTCCGAACAGTATCCGCAGGTGGGGATAATCTCACCCAAAGAATAAAGGGTTTGGGGGATAACGCCGATTTCCTCTTCTAATTCACGAAGAATGGCGGTATCGGGCTCTTCGCCGATTTCCAGTTTTCCTGCGGGAATTTCCCACAAGCAGGATTGTAGCGCATAGCGGTATTGGTTAACAAGATACATTTCTTGCTTTTTATTTAAGACCACAGCGGCAACGCCACCCTTATGCTGCACGATCTCCCGCATCGATTCTTTGCCGTTTGGACAAAGGACACGGTCATGATAGACACGAATAACCTTTCCCTCAAAAAGAAGGTTGCTTTGGATTGTTTTTTCGGTTTTATCCATATTTCAAGCCTTCCTTTCATACAGTGGATAAGGGGGGGATCGTCATGCAAGACATATTTACAAGACAATTGAATTTCGAATATTGTGAGCAATTGGTTACCCAGCTCACGGAATGTGGCGCTAAACGGCAAGATATCGGACAATCGGTGCGAGGCAGGGCGCTTTCGGCGCTATGGCTTGGGCGGGGAAGGAAGAAGATTCTTTACCTGGCGTCCACCCACGCCGCCGAAACGATTGCCGGCTCGGTACTGATAAAATTTGCCTATGACCTATTGACGGTACCGATGCTTGACGGGATATCCACATCACGGGTACTTAATCAAGCGCAGTTGTGTATCATACCCCTGTTTAATCCCGATGGTGCTGAAATTGCACAAGGGCGTATTGATGAGCAGGATTTGGCCCGCCTTCAATTTTATAATGACGGCAGTGGGGATTTTAGTCGATGGCAGGCAAATGACCGAGGGGTCGACCTAAATCATAACTTTGACGCCGATTTCGAGCAGGGTGTAGCCTTTCAAAAGGCAATGAATATTTACGGCCCATCCCGCAGTCGCCACGGAGGACGCTGTGCCTTTTCCGAGCCCGAAACAAGTGCTCTGCGTAATCTCATCGAAAAAGAGGATTTCGACTGCTTTTACAGTTTTCATACCCAAGGCGAGGAGATCTACTCGGCGGGCAAGGGTGCCTTACCGATGGCAATGGTGCTGGCTAAATCCTGCGGGTATCGGGTGTCTAATCCCGAGGGCATCGCATCGGTGAGAGGGGCAAAGGATTGGTTTTGTCAAAAGTACAACCGTCCGGGATTTACCATTGAAATGGGACGGGGTGAAAATCCCTTGCCGATGTCGCAGGCGAGCAGTATTTACCGAAAATGTCGGGAAATGCTGATGTTAACTACCATTATATCCTAATTTTACCATAAAAACAAGTGCTTCCCTTAGGGGAAGCACCTTTGTTATTTTCTATGGCATTGATCACGCATCGCACAGCCGGAGCAACCGCAGGAGCAGCCACCCCGCTTTTTCTTGCGGATCTCATTGATGATCACGGCAATCACACCCAAAAGGATCAACCCCGCAATCAGGTAGGTTATCCAGTTCATTGTCAAACCTTCTTTGTATACTTATTTTTGCGGAAGATAAAATGGCCCATTATCAGCGCAACAGCCGTTGCGAGGAGGGTACCCGCCGTATTGCCCTGCCCTAATACCAGCATACCGAATTGATAGATCATCAGCGATACGCAGTAAGCAAAAACGCACATATAGGTAATGGCAAAGGCGGTCCATTTTCCGCTGTTCATTTCACGTTTAATAGCGCCCATAGCGGCAAAGCAGGGAGCGCATAAGAGATTAAAGGAAAGGAAGGAGAAGCCGGCTAATTGACTGCCGTTAAAGATGGTAGTAAAGGCTTCCTCTGCCGAGCCCATGCCCAAAGCGCCGAATACGCCGACTACCTCTTCTTTTGCCACAAGCCCTAAAACGGTGGCAACCGCCGCCTGCCAATAGCCAAAGCCGAGAGGCTTGAAGATCCAGGCGAGAAGAGAGCCGATATGGTTGAGAATCGAAACACCGCCGATGGTGAGATTATTGAGCGTCCAGATAATAACGCTGGCGGCAAAAATAACGGTGCCGGCACGCTTAATGAAATCCCAACCTCGCTCCCAGGTGGCACGCAGTACGTTGCCGGGCTGGGGTGCGTGATAGGGGGGAAGCTCCATCACAAAGGGGGCGGGCTGTCCCGCAAAGGCCTTGGTTTTTTTAAGCATGATACCCGAAAGAATAACGGCACCGATGCCTAAGAGATAGGCAGAGGTGGCGATCCAGGCACTGTTACCGAAAAGTGCGCCTGCCAAAAGCCCCACGATCGGCATTTTGGCTCCGCAGGGGATAAAGCCGGTAGTGATAACGGTAATTTTACGGTCCCGCTCCTGCTCAATGGTGCGACTTGCCATAATACCGGGCACACCGCAACCGGTGGCGATGAGCATAGGGATAAAGGACTTGCCCGTCAGCCCGAATTTATGGAAAAGTCGATCCATAATGAAGGCAACGCGCGACATATAACCGCAGTCTTCCAAGCAGGAGAGCAGTAAGAACAAAATCAGCATCTGGGGCACAAATCCAAGCACCGAACCGATACCGCCGAGTGCACCTTCGGTAATTAAGCTAATAAGCCATGGCGCTACGTTCCAAGAGGAAAGCAGATGCTCGGCACCGGGAATGATCCACTCGCCAAAGAGGGTGTCATTCATAAAGCCCACCGTCCAATTACCGATCGTGCCAATGGAAATGGCATAGACTAAGAACATAACGAGGGCAAAAACGGGCAACGCCAACCAGCGGTTGGTAACAACACGGTCGATTTTATCCGACATCGTCATACGGCTCAAACTCTTTTTCTTATAACAGCCGTTAAGAAGCGAGTCTATGTACAAATACCGTTCGTTGGTGATAATACTCTCGGCATCATCATCAAAGGCCTGTTCGAGTTTTACGATATCCTGCTCGATGTGAGCAAGGATATCCTTGCTGAGGTTTAGATTGTTAATAGCTTTCTGATCCCGCTCAAAGAGCTTGATCGCATACCAGCGTTGCTGTTCATCCGAAAGATCGTGAATGGCCGCCTCTTCAATGTGGGCGAGCACGTGCTCAACGGTACCCGAAAAAATGTGTTTTGGCTCTAAAACGCCTTCTTTGGCGGCTAACACGGCCGTGTCGGCAGCGTCCTTGATGCCGGTACCTTTTAAGGCGGAAATCTCAATAATAGGGCATCCGAGACGGCGGGAGAGTTCGTCAATATCAATTTTATCGCCGTTTTTACGCACCACGTCCATCATATTGATGGCAATGACAACGGGGATACCGATTTCCATCAATTGCGTGGTAAGGTATAAATTTCGCTCTAAATTGGTGCCGTCAACGATATTAAGAATGGCGTGAGGACGCTCATCCACCAACACGTTACGAGCCACCACTTCTTCGGGGGTATAGGGGGAGAGGGAATAGATGCCGGGCAGGTCGATCAGGGTAACGTTGTTGTGATAACGGATCTTGCCTTCCTTCTTTTCTACCGTTACACCGGGCCAGTTACCCACGTATTGATTCATGCCCGTTAAGGCATTAAATAACGTAGGTTTTCCGCAGTTGGGATTACCCGCAAGGGCGATTTTAAGCTCCATTAACCTAAGTCCTTTCTCGTTATTCCACTTCGATCATCTGCGCATCTTCCTTGCGGATCGAGAGCTCGTAGCCTCTCACCGTAAGCTCCATCGGATCGCCGAGCGGGGCTACTTTGCGCAAATAAATGGGAATGCCTTTGGTAATGCCCATATCCATAATACGACGGCGCACAGCCCCTTCGCCGTGAAGTTTCACAACACGAACCGTTTGCCCGATTTTTACGTCTTTGAGTGTGTGCATGGGTAAGTTCCTTTCTCAGTTAGCCTATGCTAACTCCATACCTATTATAGACACAGAGCAAATATTTGTCAAGGATTTTTTAGGCAAAAATGGGAAAAGGGATAGCCCTTGCCAAAGGGCAAAAAAAGTGGTATGCTAATAGAAAAGGAGGCGATGACAATGAATTTATTGGAATCCGGCGAGATGTATTTAGAGACGATTTTGCGCTTATCGCAGGAAAAGCCGGTGAGATCCATTGATATCGCCGAGGACATGGGATATTCCAAGCCGAGCGTCAGCCGTGCTGTGGGGTTGCTCAAAGAAGGTCAGTTTATCATAGTGGATAAAGACGGTACGATTACCCTTACCGAAAAAGGGCGAGAGGTGGCGCAAAAGATATTGGATCGTCATCAATTGCTGACCGACTGTTTAATGCGTCTTGGCGTTAGCGAAAAGACTGCCACCGAGGACGCCTGCAAGATCGAGCACGATATCTCCGACGAATCTTTTGAAGCCATCAAAAAATATATGCAAAAATAAAAAGCACCCCATCATGGGGTGCTTATATTTTTTAGAGGGTGGCGGCCATAACGGCTTTGATGGTGTGCATACGGTTTTCCGCCTCGTCGAAAACGATGGACTGTTCCGATTCAAATACCTCGTCGGTTACCTCCATACAATCCAGCCCGAAGCGGCCGCAGATCTCAGCGCCGAGCGCCGTTTTGCGATCGTGGAAGGCGGGCAGGCAGTGCATGAAACGGCACTGAGGACCGGCAATATCCATCAGCTCCTTGGTAACACGGTAGGGCATCAAGGCATTGATGCGGTCTTCCCAGAGGGAAACGGGTTCGCCCATCGAAACCCAAACGTCGGTATAAATCACGTCAGCGCCCTTAACGGCAACGGCAGGCTCTTCAATAAATTCGAGTACAGCGCCCGTTTCGGCGGCAATGGACTGCGCCTTGGCAATCAGGGCTTCTTCGGGCATAAAACGCTTGGGGGAGCAGGCAACAAAATGCATGCCCATCTTAGCGCAACCGATCATCAGCGAGTTGCCCATATTATAATGTGCCTCACCGATATAAACCAACTTTCTGCCCTTCAAGGAACCGAAATGCTCGCGAATGGTGAGGAAATCGGCAAGGATCTGGGTAGGATGATATTCATTGGTTAAGCCATTCCAAACGGGCACGCCCGCATACTGCGCCAATTCTTCTACGATGGATTGACCAAATCCTCGGTATTCAATACCGTCGAACATACGGCCAAGCACACGTGCGGTATCGGGAATGCTCTCCTTTTTACCGATCTGCGATCCCGTTTGATCAAGATACACGGCGTGCATACCCAGGTCGGTTGCGGCTACTTCAAAGGCACAACGGGTACGGGTGCTGGTTTTTTCAAACAGCAGGGCGATATTCTTGCCCTCGCAATCACGGTGGGGAATACCCGCCTTCTTTTTTGCCTTGTACTCGGCAGAAAGATCAAGTAAATATTCAATTTCAGCGGGGGTAAAATCTAATAACGTAAGAAAATGTCTGCCTTTTAACATACTGCACTCCTAATGACCGTAACGGCCTTTTCTAATAATTCCATCGGGATATTGAGAGCGGGTAATAACCGCAGTTTATCCTTAGCGGTTAAGCATAACACGCCCTGCTCCATACAAGAAAGTAACACGTCCTTAGCGGGTTTTTTGGTTTTAATACCGATCATCAGCCCCATACCGCTGACCGATTCAATGCCCTCACAGTCGCTCAAAGCAGAGAAAAGGTATTCACTCTTTTGGCGAACCTCACTCAGCAGTTGCTCGTCAATACGGGAGAGCACGTGCAAAGCCGCTGCGCAGGCGATGGGGTTTCCACCGAAGGTAGAGCCGTGATCGCCAAAGCCGAGCACCGATTCCACCTTTTTGGAAAGCAGGGTGGCGCCCAAGGGCAAACCGCCCGCCAAGCCCTTAGCGGTGGATACCACGTCGGGCGAGATGCCGTAGTTCATATAAGCATACAAAGCACCGCTTCGACCGTTACCGCTTTGTACTTCGTCAATCATAAGAATAATATCTTCTTGCTTAGCAAGTTCGGCAACGCCTTTAACAAAGTCGGCATCCAGCGCACGAACACCGCCTTCACCCTGAATACATTCCATGAGGATACCGGCTACCTTATGGGTAGCAACGGCCTGCTTCATCGCCTCTAAATCATTGGCGGGCACGTGGACAAAGCCCTGCGTTAAGGGCTGGAAAAGCTGATGGAAATGCTCCTGACCCGTTGCGGCAAGGGTGGTAATGGTTCTGCCGTGGAAACTTTGCTCTAAGGTGATAATGGTGGTATAGTCTTCGCCTTTATGCTCAGCGGCATATTTACGGGCAACCTTGATAGCACATTCGTTGGCCTCCGCCCCCGAATTGGAGAAAAAGACCTTGCTCATGCCCGTACGCTTTACGAGCTGCTCAGCAAGTTTGGTGCAGGGGTGGGTATAATAGAGGTTCGACATATGCTGAACCTTACCCAGCTGTTCAATAACAGCCGTCTGCCATCCGTCATCAGCAATACCTAAGGCGGTTACACCGATGCCCGAGCCCATATCAATATATTCTTTTCCTTTTTCATCGTAAACCAAAGACCCTTTACCCGAAACGATCTCAATATCAAAGCGGTTATAGGTTCCGGCTACGTAAGTTTTATCAAGCTGTTTCATTTTTTCACCATGGTACCGGCGCCTTCGTCGGTCAGTAATTCAATGAGGATGGAGTGGGGAACACGTCCGTCCATAATAACGACCGATTCCACGCCCTTGTTGATGGCAGTGATGCAACAATCCACCTTCGGTATCATACCGCCTGAAATGATGCCCTGTTCCTGTAAATGCTCCGCCTCGGAAAGGGTAACGGTGGAAATAAGGGTAGAGGGATCGTCTTTGTCTTGTAAAATGCCGGCAATATCGGTCATCATAATCAGACGCTCAGCACCCAAAGCCCCCGCAATAAAGGCAGCGGCAGTGTCGCCGTTGATGTTATAGGCATTGCCCTGCGCATCGCAACCGATGGTGGAGATAACGGGAATATATCCCTTTTCCAGTAAATCAAAAACAGGCTGGATATTCACGTTGGTAATCTCGCCCACGTAGCCAAGCTTTTCATTTTTTACCTTGGCTTCAATCAAACGACCGTCCATACCCGAAATACCCATGGCCTTGCCGCCTTTCATTTCGAGCAGATTAACGAGGGTCTTGTTTACCTTGCCCGCCAAAACCATCTGAACGATATCTACGGTCTCTTTGTCGGTTACACGCAACCCGTCAACAAACTCCGGCTTTTTGCCCAGTTTATCCATCAATTCGTTAATTTCGGGGCCGCCGCCGTGCACCAGCACGACCTTAATACCGGTCAAAGAGAGGAGTACCAGATCTTCCATAACCTGCTGTTTGAGGCTCTCATTGATCATGGCGTTACCGCCGTATTTTACCACGATGATCTTGTCGGTATAACGTTTAATATGAGGCAGGGCCTGAGTAAGTACTTCTGCCCGTTCTGCATTCGAAAAATCGTTCATCACGTTCTGTAATCTCCGTTAATCTTTACGTAATCATAGGTTAAATCACAACCCCAGGCGGTAGCCGAAGCGTTTCCGCTGTCGAGCGTGATCAGAATCTCAATTTCATCTTCAAGCAAAATCTCTTTTGCCTTTTCTTCCGAGAAGGCAACGCCCGCACCGTTTTGGCAAACCTCAATGGTACCCTTATTGCTACGGAAGCAAACGCCGACTTTGTTCACGTCCACGTCAGCGCCCGAATATCCGATAGCGCACAAAACACGTCCCCAGTTGGCGTCGGCACCGAACATAGCGGCTTTTAAGAGCGAGGAGCAGATAACCGATTTCGCCACCGTCTTGGCTGTGGCTTCATCAGCGGCGCCCGATACCTTGCACTCTAAGAGTTTCGTTGCCCCCTCACCGTCGCCCGCAATACGGCGGGACAGATAGATGGTAACCGAATTGAGCGCTTTGCAGAAGGTATTGAAATCGTCGCCCTCGCAGTCGATAACGGGATTGCCCGCCTGACCGTTGGCCATAACCGAGACCATATCGTTGGTGGAAGTATCGCCGTCAACCGAGAGCATATTAAAGGTTTTGGCAATATCGCAGGAAAGTGCTTTTTGAAGCAGAGTGGGGGAGATGGCAACGTCGCTCGTAATAAAGACAAGCATGGTAGCCATATTCGGATGTATCATACCGCTTCCCTTGGCAATACCGCCGATACGGCAGACTTTACCAGCGATCTCAAACTCTACGGCAATTTCCTTTTTCACGGTATCGGTCGTCATAATGCCTTCGGCGGCATCGTCCGAGCCGTCCTCGCTTAAACTGGCAACGAGAGCAGAAATACCGTTTGCAATCGGATCAAGGGATAGGGGCTGACCGATAACACCGGTCGAAGCCACGATGATATCGTTAGCCGAAACACCCAAAGCATCAGCAGCCAGCTTACTCATAGCCTCGGCAATCTCAATACCGTTGGCGTTGCAGGTGTTGGCATTTCCGCTGTTGCAGATCACAGCCTGTGCCACGCCGTTTTCCAAATGCTTTTTGGTAACGGTAAGGGGCGCACCCTTTACGAGATTAGTCGTGTAAACAGCGGCGGCAGAAGCCGGGGTGGTGCTGTATATCAAGGAAAGATCCTTTTTGGTTTTGTTATGACGGATACCGCAATGAATTCCGCTTGCGGTAAAACCCTTTGCGGCACATACGCCGCCTGAGATCGTTTTCATTATGTTGTTTCTAATCCTTTCGTTTGCGGGGCGCCCATCAAAATATTCATATTCTGAATGGCGGCACCGGATGCGCCTTTGCCTAAATTATCAAAACGTGCGATCAGCAGTAAACGCTCATCGTTTCCTGCAACGGTAACGCACATATCATCCCGTCCGGCATAGGCGGATGCGGATAAAAATCCGGCTTCGTTATCGTCGGGAATAAAGCGAATTAAACCATTTGCATATCTTTGGTAGTATACCTCTTCTACCCGCTTTTTGTCAATACCGTGAAGGCCTACCGTAACTTCCATACCGGCATAAAAATCGCCAACGATCGGGCAAAAAACAGGCGCCGTTTTCAGCCCGCATACCTTCATCATTTCGGGGAGATGTTTATGCGACTGGGAAAGCCCGTACTGACGGGGAGCATTGAGTAACGCATCACGGCAATCGGCTTGATAATCGGCAATCATTTTCTTGCCGCCGCCCGAATATCCCGTTAAGGAAAAAGCGGTAAGGGGCAGATCGGCGGGAATGACCCCTGCCGAGATCAACGGCTCTACCAAAGCAATAAAACCGCTGGCGTGGCAGCCGGGATTGGCAATGCGCTTGGAGTAGGCAATTTTCTCTGTTTGTCCTACAAGCTCAGGCATACCGTACACCCAGTCTTTATGCGTGCGGTGTGCCGTCGAGGTATCAATTACCGCCGTATGGGGGTTTTCAATAAAGGATACCGCCTCGATTGCCGCTGCATCGGGCAGGCAAAGAAAAGCAATGTCCGCACGGTTAAGGGCATCCTTTCTGGCTGAGGCATCTTTTCTGTTTTCTTCTGTTAATTTGATGAGCGAAATGTCGGTACGTCCGCTAAGTCGCTCCTCAATGCGAAGTCCGGTCGTACCGGCACTGCCGTCAATGAATACTTTTGTCATTTTTATCCTCTTATTTGAATAAATATACAACAATTATACGCCATTATTGTATAAAAGTCAAGTTTTTTAGCAAAAAAATCCCTGCCAAAATGAATTGGCAGGGATAGGTTTTATTAGACAAGAGCGATGGTAATAATGAGGGGCAGGAATACGATAGCCGAGATCGAGATCAGCTTGATCAAGATGTTGATGGCAGGGCCGGAGGTATCCTTGAAGGGGTCGCCTACGGTATCGCCAACAACGGCAGCCTTGTGAGAATCGCTGTTCTTACCGCCGTGTGCGCCGGACTCTATGTATTTCTTAGCATTGTCCCAAGCACCGCCTGCGTTGGAAAGAACGATAGCGAGGATGAAGCCGGCAACGGTGGAGCCGAGAAGCATACCGCAAACACCCTTAACGCCGAGTAAGCAACCGCCGACAATGGGAGAAGCAACGGCGAGGATGGAGGGCAGGATCATCTCACGCTGAGCGGAGGAGGTGCAAAGCTGTACGCAACGGGCATAGTCGGGAGTGGCTTTGCCTTCCATCAGTCCAACGATTTCCTTGAACTGACGGCGAACTTCCATAACGATACTTTGAGCGGCCTTGCCAACCGAGCTCATCGTCATCGATGCAAAGACGAAGGGGAGAACCGAACCGACGAAGATGCCGACCATAACGTAGGGATCCATCAGGTTAAGCAGACCAAGATCAAATTCAGGGATATAGATCTGGATCTGTTCAACGAATGCGGCAATCAGAGCGAGGGCCGTCAAAGCAGCCGAGCCAATAGCAAAGCCCTTGCCGGTAGCGGCGGTGGTGTTACCGAGGGAGTCGAGAGCATCGGTGCGCTCACGAACGGTTTCTTCAAGTTCAGCCATCTGAGCAATACCGCCGGCGTTATCGGCAACGAGGCCGTAAGCGTCGGTTGCGAGGGTAATGCCGAGGGTGGAGAGCATGCCGACAGCGGCAAGACCGATGCCGAACAAACCGCCACACATATAAGAAACAATAATGGCAACGCCAATGATCAGTACGGGGATGACGGTAGACATCATACCAAGCGAGAAACCGCCGATGATGATGGTGGCGGAGCCGGTAACGCTGGTGCCTGCCAGATTCTTGGTGGGCTTGTAGGTGTCGGAAGTAAAATACTCGGTAAAGTAACCAATGAGTACGCCGGCAGCCAGACCACAAAGAATAGCGAAGTAGGGTTTAACATCACCGAGGGTGAATTTAATTAAAGGATAAGCGGCAAGAGCAACCAGAGCACTGGAAATCCAGGTACCGCGGCGCAGAGCCGAAAGCAGGTTTTTCTGGGAGGTGTTTTCCTTGGTGCGAACAAAGAAACTGCCGATCATCGAAGCGAAGATGCCGATAGCGGCCAAGATCAAGGGCAGAGCCATGCCGTTAAGGCCGAAACCGGAAACAGCCAAAGCCGAGCAGGAAAGGATAGCGCCAACGTAAGATTCAAATAAGTCAGCACCCATACCGGCAACGTCGCCAACGTTATCGCCAACGTTATCGGCAATAACAGCAGGGTTTCTCGGGTCATCTTCGGGGATACCGGCTTCAACCTTGCCAACAAGGTCAGCACCAACGTCAGCGGCCTTAGTGAAGATACCGCCACCGACACGGGCAAACAAAGCGAAAGCCGAAGCGCCCATACCGAAGGTGATCATGCTCTTAGAAATTTCAGCGGCATCGCCGTTGCAGACAGCGTTAAGAATAAAGAACCACGTCGTAATGTACAGAAGACCGAGACCGACAACGACAAAGCCCATAACCGAACCGGCGCTGAAAGCGATGCGCAAGCCGGTGTTGAGGCTGGTGCGGGCCGCATTGGCGGTGCGGGCATTGGATGCCGTGGCTATCTTCATGCCGACGAAACCGGCAAGAGCCGAGAAGATACCACCGCTCAGGAAGGCAAGAGCAACCATATAAGAGAGAATGTTAAAGATGCTCAAAACAAAGAGGATGGCAGTAACGGCAATAAAGAAGATGCCAACGCTGATATACTGCTTTTTGAGATAGGCGTTTGCACCGCTGCGGATGGCGGCGGAGATCGACTTCATTTTGTCGGTTCCCTCAGGCGCCTTGATGACACGCAGGGTCAAAACAAGTGCAAAAATCAGTGCCGCAATGGCACCGACCGGGGCAAGCCATATTAAATTCATAGAAATACCTCCGACTCAGAGTGTGTTATGCTTCAATATATCATGAAAAAAGTGGGAAATCAAGACTTTTTCTCTCGGTTTTTCTTGTTTTTAGGAATTTTTTGTGGTATAGTATAATAAGCGAAAATTCGAATGAGTGAAAAGGAGGGTAAAAAGTGGCATCTTATTTGTTTGCATCGGGTGGACTTCGGAACTTTGTCGTATTGCCGTCGATCGTGGTAGACCGTCATATGAAAAATTGCGACGGCGATGCACTGAAAGTGCTGTTGTATTTGATTCGTCACGAAGACGTAAGCATCACCGATACCGAAATTGCCAACGCTTGCGGGATAACGGAAGAGAAATTTAGTGAAGCGCTGGAATATTGGATCAAATGCGGTGTCCTTCGTAAAAACGGCTCGGCGCTCTATTTGGCGTCTGCTCAGCCTAATACCTCCGCTATGCCCACCTATTCGGGCGAATCGATCGCTATGCGTGCTACACAGGACCGCACGTTGGCCGAATTGTTTGTGCGTATTGAAAGTTTGATGGGTAAGCCCCTTTCGCCCGCCGAGATCAACACGATTTATAATTTGTATGACACCATTGGATTACCGGCTTCGGTTGTCGCTTTGTTGATGGAATACTGCCAGGAGATCGGAAAGCGAGGAACGCAGTATTTGTACGTTACCGGCGCCGCCTGGGCGGACGAGGGCATCTTCACTGCCGAGCAAGCCAACCAAAAGATTGAAGATCTGCGCCGTGCAAGAGCAGTGGAAGGCCGTGTCAGTGCCGCCTTACAGCTCGGTCGTGCCTTATCGTCTAAGGAGAAAGGCTTTATTTCTACCTGGACCGAAACCATGGGCTTTGGCGTTGACGAGATCGTGTACGCCTTTGAACAGACGGTGGACCATACCGGCAAACTCAGCTTTGCCTATATGAATAAGATTTTGACGAGCGGTTACGAGGCCGGTTGTCGCACTCTTGAAGAGTTGCAGAATCAGACTAAACCCGAAAAGGCCGATTTTAAGCCCATGCGCAAACCCCGTAAACTTAAAAATAACGAAGATATCACCCTGCAAGGCGACGATCCTTTTGTGCCTTTCTGGGAAGTACGCGGTGAGGAGGAATAAGAATGGCATACGATGTCAGTGTTATAGAAGCGGTCGATGAAAAATTTCAGAGACGCCGTGAAGCAAATATTGCCGATTTAGAGCGTCGCCGTGCCGAGGCTTATAAGAAAGACCCTCGTATCCGCACGATTGATGTTGAGCTCGCCCGCAAATACCGTGAACTGATCGCCAATAGTTTCAGCGGTAAGGCCCCCTCGAAGAAGGAGACCCGTGCCATTGCGGTTGACCATCTGGCAGCCCGTGCTGAGTTGTTGGTGGAAAACGGATTCCCCGTTGATTACTTGGAACTGAAATACAATTGCTCCAAATGCTCGGACGAGGGCTTTATTCAGGGTAAGATGTGCAGTTGCTACCGTAAGGCGCTTAATGCCGAGGCAGCTTCCCGCACGAAACTCGCCCGATTGATGGAAGAGCAAACCTTTAAGACCTTTAAGTTAAGCGTCTATCCCGAGGATTGCCGTTCCACAATGGAAAAGATTTATAATACGGCTAAGGAATACGCCAATAACTTTTCCTTACAGAGCGGTAACCTGCTCTTTACCGGCGGAACGGGTTTGGGTAAAACCTTTTTATCCTCTGCGATTGCCCGCTGTGTTATTGATAAGGGCTATTCGGTTATTTATGATAGCGTATCCAATATCATCGCCGAGTTTGAAGCTGTTAAATTCAATAAGGAAGCCATCAATCTCGATAAGTACGATGAATGCGATCTGTTGATTATTGACGATATGGGAACCGAACTGATCACGCAGTTTTCCGAGTCAGTGATCTATCATATTATCAACAACCGTATCAATATGCGTAAACCGATGATCATCAGTACCAATATCGGCACGGCACAGATGAAGGATTATTATTCCCAAAGCATTATCTCCCGTTTGGCGGGCGAGTTTGCCGTTTGTCCTTTTAAGGGCAACGATCTGCGTCGCAAGAAAAAATAAGGAAAGGGGGGGCGTATGCCCCCTTTTTGTGTGAGGATTATGGATAAGCGAGAGTACCTGCTACAACATCATAAGTCTCATCCTATGGCACAAGCGCAGGATATCATAAAGTTTTGCTATCAGGCATCAAGGGGCGCCGAGCATCTGTTTTCGCCCGATATGCGCAAGCGCTTCGATGAAGAATTTGCGGCGGTTATACCCCGAGAGGGACAGCTTTGTGAAGAACTGTCGGATGGCGTTGTCCGAGTACACCTCGATGTATGGAAAAGAGAGGGACTCCCTAAGGAATGGCTCTACACCCTGTTTGTTCATTCGCAATGTGAGCAAGAGGATATGGAGGAGTGGCTGGATATAGCCGAGTCGCTTTTCCCCGCCTTTCCTAAGGCGATCGAAGATTATCGCAAGGGCGACCGTAACCCCGTACATCATAGCGTGGCTTTTCGTGAAGCCGAGCATCCGTCTTACCGTATCGTGAGCAAGGAAATGAGTGCCTGTATCCCCGTACTAAAAAGGATAGGGGACTCTCGCATTATTGCCATTGAAGGCAGAGCCGCCTCGGGCAAAACCACCCTTGCCGATAATTTATCGAAGATCCTGCTCGCTTCGGTTGTGCGCATGGACGATTTCTTTTTACCTCCCGATTTGCGTAATAGGGAAAGATTAAATGAGATCGGCGGCAATATTCATTATGAGCGTTTTATCGAAGAAGTCTTGCCCTATCTCTCAAAAGATTTCACCTATACCCGCTTTGATTGTTCCCGTATGGCATTGGCAGGGCAGGTGTCGGTCAATCAGCCCATTCGCATCGTAGAGGGCGTCTATGCTCTGCATCCCCGTTTTGGTGATTATGCCGATCTAACGGTTTTTTGCGATGTCGATGCTACGGAGCAGATGCGCCGCATCAATAAGCGCAACGGTAAGGTAATGGCCAAGCGCTTCGAGCAAGAATGGATCCCGATGGAAGAGCGCTATTTTACGCATACGCAAATACAAAAACGCGTGGATATAATTATATAGGAAAAGACCCGTCGTTTGACGGGTCTTTTTTTAATCTTTCGGCTTGATGAAACCAATCGCTTTGGCTATTTCCATCACGATAAGCGGAACAAAAATAAGCAAGAGACAGGTGAGGTATTGTTGCGTCGTTAATAATTCGAGTCCAAACGCCACACGAAGCGGAGTAAAGAGTACGACTAATACCAGTGCTACCGAACCGAGCGAGGCAAGACTGAGCGTTTTATTAGAGAAAGGCCCGATACGGAACAGGGAACGATCCGAGCGCATGTTAAACGCCTGAATAATTTGCGTGAGTGCTAAAACGATAAAGGCCATCGTCTGTCCTTGTTTGAGCAGTTGGTTATTGCCTTGCCAGCCAAGCCAAAAGGCAAGCAGGGCAAGTACCGCAAACATACACCCTTGCAACAGGACCTGTATACCAAGTCCGTGTGCAAAAATGCCTTCATTTTTGGGTTTTGGTCGGCGTTCCATAATATCTTTTTCCACTTTTTCCATGCCAAGAGCAATGGCAGGGAGTGAATCGGTTACTAAATTGATCCATAATAATTGCATCGATAGTAAGGGGGTGGTATGCCATAAGAGCATGGCGACAAAGACACAGATAACCTCTCCGATATTCGTCCCCAGTAAGAAACCGACCACCTTTCGGATATTGGCATAAATGCCTCGCCCTTCCTTTACGGCATCAACAATGGTGGCAAAATTATCATCGGTGAGCGTCATGTCGGCAGCACTTTTGGAAACGTCGGTTCCGGTAATACCCATAGCGCATCCGATATCGGCGGCGCGCAGGGCGGGCGCATCGTTCACGCCGTCGCCCGTCATGGCTACGACCTGCCCCTTTGCCTGCCACGCTTTGACAATGCGAATCTTGTTTTCGGGCGAAACACGAGCATAAACCGAGACCTGCTCTACCGCCTCTTCCAGTTGCGCTTCGCTTAGTGTGTCAAGCTCAGGCCCCGTTAAGGCAAGATCCCCTTCGTTATAAATCCCAAGCTCCTTACCGATGGCACAGGCGGTAATGACGTGATCTCCCGTAATCATCACGGGTTTAATGCCTGCCTTCTTGCAGGTGTCCACCGCTATTTTTACCTCGGATCGGGGCGGGTCGATCATACCGATCAGTCCTAAAAAGGTCAGCCCCGTTTCCAGTTCTTCGCTTAAAGGCGATGAGGGAGCCGAGTCGAGTTTTTTACAGCCAACGGCGATCACTCGCAAAGCGTTACGGCTCATGGCGTCGTTTATTTCCTGAGCCTTTTTTATATCGCCTGCAATGCATCGGCCCACCATCACGTCAAAAGCCCCTTTAATGATGGCCACCGGCTGGCCTTCCACGGTGTTGACGCTCGTCATCAACTTGCGGTCGGAATCAAAGGGAATCTCGGCAAGGCGTGGGCAAGTAGCGTTAAGTTGCTCCTTGCTTAGGTTGCATTTATGGGCGGCAACGATGATGGCCGTTTCGGTCGGGTCGCCGATATGCTCTTCTTTGTCCTCGCCAAAAATCACCGATCCGTCGCAACAAAGGGTGGCATAGGAAAGTAGCCCCGCTATTTCTTGCGAGTTGTCAAGGTCTTGCATATCGGCTTTTCCCTCAACGTAAACCTTCGTTACCGTCATACGATTTTGGGTGAGGGTGCCCGTTTTATCCGAGCAAATGACCGAAGCACTGCCTAAGGTTTCCACAGCGGTCAGTCGGCGGATCAGTGCATTTTTCTTCACCATGCGTTGTACGCCGATAGAGAGTACGATGGTAACGATGGCAGGCAGTCCTTCGGGAATGGCAGATACCGCAAGCGAGACAGAGGTCATAAAGATTTCAAGGACGGGTATGCGGTTAATGATGCCGATGATAAAGATAACGGCACAAGCGATGAGTGCCACAATTCCTAAATATTTCCCCAGTTGCGCTAATTTGTGTTGCAGGGGCGTTTGGGTATTTTCTTCGTTATCGAGTAAATGCGCAATTTTCCCCATCTCGGTATCCATACCGGTGGCGCAGACAACGGCCGTTGCCGTGCCGTAGGTGATGGAACAGCCCGAGAAAACCATATTGTGCCGATCACCCAAAGGTGCATCCTCGGCTACCTGCGCCAAATAATCTTTTTCGGCAGGCATCGATTCCCCCGTTAATGCCGATTCCTCGGATTTAAGGGAGGAGGATTGTAATAATCGGGCATCAGCAGGCACGAAATCTCCCGCCTCTAAACGGATAATATCGCCGGGTACTAATAGCGAAGCGTCAATCACCGCCTCTTCGTTATCACGGATGACCCGTGCGTGCGGAGCCGACATATTTTTAAGCGCATCGAGTGCCTTCTCGGCCTTTCCTTCTTGGTATACTCCCATCACGGCATTGAGGATAATAATGAGCACAATAAGCAGAGGCTCAAAGAGTTCGCCCCAATTTTTCTCAATGCACACCACAACAAAAGATACAACGGCGGCAAGAATGAGGATAAGGATCATCACGTCCTTAAATTGATCTAAAAATCGAAGAATGAGCGACCGCTTTTTCTTTTCTTGTAATTTATTCGGTCCGAATTGTCCGCTTTTGTGCCTTGCCTGCTCGGCGGTAAGTCCCTTTCCGGGGTCGGTTTGCAGAGAGTCAAGTAGTTGCTCTATGGGTTGATGATGAACCATCAATGCCGATTCCTCCTTGAAATAACGATATATGTTAGTATATCTTATTTTGGCTCCATTATTTTCTTGCATAAAGAAAAGCCCCCGAAAGAGACACTTCGTAAAGAAGTTGTCTCTCTCGATTTTTATCTTAATAAAGAAAATGACAGTTTACGCAGGAATTGACAAAGTGTCATAGTGGGTTACATACTTTGAGAAAGATATATACTTGCCGAAAATAATATTTCTTTTTCGGTGTGTAGAAGTGATATTGCAAACTAATCGTTTGCAGTGATATTTTTGCCAAAGGGCAAAAGTGATATGAAAACCTATGCGTTTTCGTGTTATTATATTAGCCAATAATACTGTCCGAGGGACAATATCACTATGCGTAGCATAATACCACTGCGAAGCAATATCACT
>JAZOCX010000053.1:0-2035 GCA_045596725.1 Eubacteriales bacterium | reverse complement strand
GCTGATGAAAGTCGGCATCTCCGAGCAGGACGCTAAGGAATACCTCTTGATCGGTTGCTACGAGCCGGCGGCGGTCAACGAAGTGCCCTGCACCGGCGAAGGCTCGGTCAATCTGGCTAAGATATTGGAACTCACCCTGTGCAACGGATGCGATATGAAGGACGGTCATCGTCTGCTGGATCCTACCCCCCAAGCGGCGGATTTCGAGCAATTCTTCGCAGCCTATAAGCAGAATATCCAAACCATCTTGTGTCGGAAAATGAATATTACCCGCCACTATGAATCGCTGTATGGGATAACCAATCCGTTCCCTATTATGTCGGCTACCATGCGCCACTGCGTCGAGATCGGTAAGGATGCCTATGACGGCGGCGCCGTCTATAATAATAGTTCGGTTACCTGCTACGGCGTGGCTACGGTGGTGGACTCGTTATGTGCGATCAAGCGTTTCGTGTTCGAGGAAAAACGGCTAACTTTGGCGCAGTTGAGCACGGCGCTGAAAGAGAATTGGCGTGGCTTCGAGGATTTACAGCAAGCCATTCTCAAATCTGAAGAAAAATACAGTTCGAATCGCCCCTACGCCAATGCCATTACGAACGAGCTTTGCCGCTTCTGCGCCAATACGGTCAATAACCGGCCCAACGGTCGTGGCGGCGTCTTTAAGGCGGGGCTGTTCTCTATTGATAATTGCTATGAGTACGGAAAACGCACGGCAGCTACCCCCGACGGGCGTTTGTCCGGCGAACCCATTTCTAAGAACCTCAACGCCGTCTCCGGTATGGACGTCAAGGGCGTCACCTCGCTCATGGCGTCGGCGGCGCAAATCGATCATACCGCTTTCCCCAACGGTACCGTGCTCGATTTCGTGGTGCACCCCAGCTCGGTACAGGGCGAGCAGGGCTTGGAAATCCTCTATGGTCTGGTAACGACCTACTTCGCCCTCGGCGGCATGGCGATCCACGGCAATATTCTCGATCCCGATATCCTGAAAAAAGCGCAGGCAAACCCCAAGGACTATGCTACCTTGCAGGTAAGGCTGTGCGGCTGGAACGTCTTTTTCGTCGACCTGACTAAGGAAGAACAGGACGACTTTATTAAACAGGCAGGTGTTCGCTGTGGTTAATACCGCCCTCATCACCGCCATTAAGCATTTCGCCATTCATGATGGGGACGGCATCCGTACTACCGTCTTTTTCAAGGGTTGCGGACTCAAATGCGTTTGGTGCCACAACCCCGAAGGCATCTCCTTTCAAAAACAACTCGCCTACATGGCAGATAAATGCCAACATTGCGGCAGATGTATCTGTCCCGCCAATGGCATGGACGAGGGGAAGCACGAATTTATCCGTAGCCAATGTACCCTCTGCGGGGATTGCCTGTCTCGATGCCCCAACGGCGCTTTCCGCCTCTACGGCAGGGAAATGACGGTGGACGAGGTCTTCGCCGAGGTGATGGAGGATAAAGCCTTTTATCAGAACTCCGGCGGCGGTGTTACTTTGTCGGGCGGTGAGGCTCTGTATCAGACCGACTTTTGCGTGCAACTCCTTAAACGCCTGAAAGAGCAGGGCATCCACACCGCGGTCGACACCTCCGGCTTTGTGCCCGACGGCGCCTTGGAAAAGGTAATGGATTATACCGATATCTTTCTCTTTGACCTGAAAGCGGCAGACCCGCAGGTGCACAAAAAATGCACAGGGCAAACCAATGAGAAGATTTTGAGAAATTTGCAGTTTATCGATGCGCAGGGCAAGGACATCGAAATCCGTATCCCCTACGTGCCGGCGTATAATGATGAGGAAATTCCCGCCATTGCCGACATCATAAGCCCCCTGCGTAACGTAAAACGGGTAGCCCTTCTTCCGTTCCACACCTACGCCCGCTCCCGCTATGCGGCGCTGGCGATGGAAGACACTCTACCCGAGCAAATCCCCGACCCCAATTGTATATCAGCGGCTCGTCTTTTCTTGCAGGAAAGACTACCGTACATAGATATAAAATAAATTAAGAAAGAGGGAAAACAATGAAAAAACTATTA
>JAZOCX010000052.1:0-4325 GCA_045596725.1 Eubacteriales bacterium | reverse complement strand
ATACCTTCCGTGCGGCGGCTTCGGAACAACTTGATATTTGGGCGAATCGAATCAATATTGATATTGTTAAACACCGTGAAGGCGGAGATCCGGCAGCTGTTTTATTTGACGCTATCTCGGCGGCTAAGGCTCGTGGTAAGGATGTTATTGTTTGCGATACCGCAGGACGGTTACACAACAAAAAGCATTTGATGGATGAATTGGCGAAGATGAGCCGAGTCATTGATCGTGAATTGCCTAATGCTGACAAGGAATTTTTGCTCGTTATTGATGCTACAACGGGGCAAAATGCCATCAATCAAGCAAAGGAATTTGCTCTTGCTACGGGATTGACGGGTATTGTGCTCACAAAGCTCGACGGAACGGCTCGTGGTGGTATGGCAATCGGTGTACTGCATCAATTGGGAATTCCCATTAAGTTTGTAGGGCTTGGTGAAGGTGCAGATGATTTTGACGTATTTTCGGCAGAAAGTTATGCGAAAGGCCTTTTAGAATGAAATTACTGATTGCGACAAACAATGCACATAAAAAGCGTGAGATTGATGAGATTCTTTCTCCGCTTGGATATGAAACGGTAACACCGAAACAGTTAGGGATTATCTTCGATCCCGAAGAAAACGGACAGACCTTTGAAGAAAATGCTATGATTAAGGCTCAGTACGGTTTTCAAATGACGGGTATGCCTACTATTGCTGATGATTCCGGTCTTTGTGTGACGGCGCTTAATGGGCGCCCGGGGATTTATTCAGCACGTTATGGGGGAGAAGATGCTTCTTTTGAGGAAAAAATTACCTTATTGCAACGAGAGATTGGCGATGCAGAGGATCGTTCAGCCTACTTTAATTGTACGATCGCTTGCGTATTATCAAAGGATGTAGTCTTTACTGTTAACGGAAAATGTGAAGGATTGATTTCACATAAGGCTTCGGGGAAGAAGGGGTTTGGTTATGATCCCGTGTTCTTTGTCCCCGAATTTGGAAAGACCTTTTCCGAGATGAAGGAAGAGGAGAAAAATGCAATCAGCCATCGAGGCAAAGCGCTGATAGCATTGCAGAAAAAGTTAAAGGAATTAAGTATATGATTACCAGCGGACAAAGAGCGCAATTGCGCAAAATGGCAAACACGATGAAGGCGACTGAGCAGGTGGGGAAAAACGGCATTACCGAAAGCTTGATCCGTCAGCTCGATGAAACCCTTGAAATCAAAGAAATGTTTAAGATCAATGTACTGGAAACGGCATTTATGACAACGAAGGAATGTGCAGGACAGCTGGCTGAGGCACTTGGTGCCGACGTGGTTCAGTGTATTGGATCGAAGATTGTTTTGTATCGTCCTGCGAGCGATCCCGAAAAACGCACCATTGTTTTGGAGTAAACAATATGAAAATCGGTATTTTCGGCGGAACATTTAATCCGCCACATATCGGTCATGGATACTTGCTTGAACAGATGCAATGTATCGTAAAATGCGAGCGCATAATTATTATTCCCTCAAACATTCCGCCGCATAAGGATTTAGCTGATAATCAGCCCGAGCATCGGCTGAACATGGTAAAGTTAGCCTTTCCAGAGTATGAAGTGTCGGATATTGAGATTACAAGACAGGGTAAAAGCTATACAGTAGATACCTTGCGATACCTCAAAAAAATCTATCCGAATGACGAGTTGGTTTTTTTGTGTGGCAGTGATATGTTTTTATCCATGGAAACGTGGCGGGAGCCTCAATCGATCATGAAGATGGCGACTATTGCTGTTGCAGCGAGAAAACGAAGACTTCTTCTAAAACTCCTCATAACCAAATGGAAATATCAGCGAAAATATGGTGCACGATGCAAAATATTGCCGATAAAACCGCTTTTGATGAGTTCAACCCAACTTCGCCTTGACATGATGGAAGAAGCGGTTGAGCCTGCGGTTTATGATTATATTCAGGAGCATAATTTATACGGTGAAACAAATGCAGTATGAAGATGAACTGAAAAATAGGTTGTCCCCTAAACGATTTCAACACACGATGGGTGTTGTTTTGGCGGCTGAGGATTTAGCAATTCGAAACGGTATTGATGTCAACAAAGCAAAATTAGCGGCCTTGTTGCACGATATTACCAAAGAGTGTTGCATTGCGGAGCAGTTAGAACTTTTAGAGGAATTTTCTCTACCTCTAACTGAGCTTGAAAAACATTCGCCGAAGTTGTGGCATGCTATTACGGGAGCGTCATTTATTAAGCACCGATATAAAATTGTTGATAAGGATATCATTGATGCGGTAAGATATCATACAACTGGACGAAAAAATATGACGACGCTTGATAAAATTATTTATTTGGCCGATTATATTGAAGTTAATCGGGATTTTCCCGGTGTTGATGAGGTTCGGGGCTTGATTGATGATGGGTTAGATGCTATGATGTATCAGGCAATGAAACAAACGATTGAGGAATTGCTTGATAAGTCGGCAGCGATTCATTCCGATACTTTGGAGTGTTATAATCAATTGGTTTTAGAAAGGGTTTAATAAATGGAGAATATGATTAAAACCGTGGTAAAGGCCATGGAAAACAGAAAAGCCGTTAACGTGAGAGTCTTGCATATCGAAAAGTTGACTACGGTTGCTGATTATTTTATTATTTGTAACGGTGCTTCTTCCACTCAGATCAAAGCGATTGCCGATGAAGTTGAATTTAAGCTAGAAGAGAGCGGAATTGTTGTTTCGCACCGTGAAGGATACAGTTCCGGTAACTGGATTTTGCTTGATTATGACAGCGTTGTGGTTCATATTTTCCATCCCACGGCAAGAGACTATTATAATCTTGAAAAACTTTGGGCGGATGCAGAAGAAATCGATCTCGCTCAATTTGAAGAATAATACGCCCTTAGGCGATACAGGAAGGCATAAAATGAAATACGATTTTGCAGCAATTGAAAAAAAGTGGCAGGACCATTGGGAGAAGAATGATTCTTTTAAGACGGAAGAAGTGTCGGATAAGCCGAAATTCTATGCATTAATTGAATTCCCGTATCCTTCGGGACAGGGTCTTCACGTTGGACATACCCGTCCGTATACGGCTATGGACGTTGTTGCCCGTAAGCGTAGATTGAATGGATACAACGTTCTTTTCCCGATCGGATGGGATGCCTTTGGTTTGCCCACTGAGAACTATGCTATTAAGAACAAGATTCATCCGAAGATTGTTACTGAACAGAACATTGCTCATTTTAAGGAGCAGATTAAGGCAACCGGTATGTCCTTTGACTGGAACCGTGAGATTTCCACGACGGATCCGGAGTATTATAAGTGGACTCAGTGGATCTTCTTGCAGCTCTTTAAGAAGGGCTTGGCCTACAAAAAAGAGATGGCTGTTAACTGGTGCACTTCTTGCAAGTGCGTGCTTGCTAATGAGGAAGTAGTGAATGGTGCCTGTGAGCGTTGCGGCTCGCCGGTTGAGAGACGAGTTAAGAGCCAGTGGATGCTGAAAATTACCGAATATGCAGATCGTTTGATTAATGATCTGGATCAGGTTGATTTTATCGAACGTGTAAAAACACAGCAGAGAAACTGGATTGGTAAGAGCTATGGTGCCGAAGTATCGTTTAAGACGACGGCGGGAGATAGTTTGTTAATCTTTACGACACGTCCCGATACCATTTTTGGTGCGACTTATATGGTTATCTCTCCTGAGCATCCGATGATTGATGCCAAGAAAGATATGCTAAAAAATTATGAAGACATCAAAGAATATGCTGCGGCAGCCGCACGAAAGAGTGATTTTGAGCGCAGTGAGATGAATAAAGATAAGACGGGTGTTAAACTGGATGGTATTTGTGCCATTAACCCCGCTACGGGAAAAGAAATCCCCATCTTCGTTTCTGATTACGTCTTAATGTCTTACGGAACGGGCGCAATTATGGCTGTTCCCGCTCATGATACCCGCGATTATGATTTTGCCAAGGTATTTGATCTGCCGATTATTCAAGTTGTTGACGGCGGCGATATTACCAATGAAGCCTTTACTGATATCGAAAGCGGAAAGATGATCAATTCGGGCTTCCTGAATGGGTTGTCGGTTTCTGAAGCAATTAATAAGGTTATCGAATTTTTTGAAAAAGAGGGTATTGGCACTAAAAAGGTAAACTTCAAGCTTCGTGACTGGGTATTTTCCCGTCAGCGTTATTGGGGCGAACCGATCCCGATGGTTTACTGTGAGCATTGCGGTTGGGTTCCTGTTCCGGAAAGTGAATTACCTTTGCAGCTTCCTGAGGTTGAGAGTTATGAGCCTACCGATAACGGGGAATCTCCTCTTGCCAAGATGACCGATTGGATCTCCA
>JAZOCX010000051.1:0-11343 GCA_045596725.1 Eubacteriales bacterium | reverse complement strand
AGCAAAGAGGCACCTTGACGAGAAACCGACGAGTTTTGCAACAGCTCCGCCGCCGACATATATTCACCCTTATCACGAGCCGTTAAGATGGCATAAGCGTCCTTTACCGCCAATCCTTCCTGCGCACAAATCGGCAAAAGAATATCACACTTACCGCTCGGCACAAACTGCCGATATTCCGAAGCAAGCAGGTCAATCCGTCCAAATCGAATACCTCGAAGCAGCATCTCATACTCAACCGTTTGTACGGGATCGTGATACATATCAACCCGCACCTCAACTGCTGACAACTCTTCTTCTCTACCCCGGTCGGACATATTTTCCATATCGTGCGTAGAGAAATAAGCCGCGTAAAACGCCTGGGGATGATACAGTTTATACCATAAGAGTTTCTCGATTACTGTTTGCGTAAAACCTTCGCAACCCGCCATACCGTTTTGCAGGATATGCTCACGGGAAATATCCAAGACGTCAGCGCTTTGCATTAACGATAATGCTTTGGGGTCAGGTGATATATCTCTTATCAAAACACCGCTGATATACTCACAAATTCTTAGCATCTGCCCTGCAATATCGTTTGAAAATGCAAGTTTTAACAGGATGTTTTCATAGTCGGATGCATCGTAATGCGTAAAGTAAGATTCGTTGGTGCCCGATACGGGAATGGTATCGGGTAAGGCGTCAGCAGGTAAAACAAAAAGCTGTTCTTCTGTCATTTGCAACTGACGTACGCTACCCGTCATCGATGCGACAATACGATTCATCACGATCTCACGCAGACCGATATACTTTTCTTCTTCCAAGCGGATCAGTGCCTGCCTTGCCGATTCAGGGGTATGCAATAACGCCTCTCCTGCATAGGGGCAATGATACTGACCGTAAGCATCGTCAATGCGTGATTGTACCTGACGTTGCAAGGCTAACGGATAAGCTATATCCAATGTGAATTTCTTAATTTCAGACAATTCATCTTCTTCAATACGATCCGTCAATCCCAGTTCATACAACGAATGGAAACGCAAAAAACCACCCTGTAACGACATTTCAGGCAATAGCCTTTTGATTTCCATGGCTGCGTAAATCAGCGATCGCAAATCCTGAGAATCAAGCAGGTCCCTCTCTTCGGGATAAGCATCAAGCACCTCATCAACCGATTTCGTATCGTGATAGCTCGGAAGCATCGGATCCGGAATAGGTTTTGCCGGCTGGCATTGCTGTGCTAAGTTAAGAGATGCATCGATCACAATCTCTTTCTTCTCCTTACCCATCCAATCAAAGGCTTTGAGCATCTGCTCGGTCGTACGGAAATGGTAACGACCTCTCGTGTCTTCATCACGCATTTGCTTAGTGGATGCCATCGTGGTACGAGCGAAATGCTGGTCTTCGTCCAAATAATGAACATCACCGGTAGCCACAACCGTTTTACCAAGTTTTTTTGCTATCTCGGTTATTTTTAACTGCAACCGTTCCAAATCTTTGGAGCTATGGAGCTCACCCGAGTCAACCATATACATATAGGCATCCATCGGTTGGAGCTCAAAATAGTCATAAAAATCAGCTATTTTTTCAATATCCGTCTCACGTCTGCATTCAATGAGCGCCTGAAAAAGTTCGCCTTCATAACACGCACTGCCAATCAGCAAATGCTCTCTGTTTTGCGCAAGTAAACTTTTCGGCACAAGCGGTTTACGGTAGCGATTGTGGATATAAGAACTACTGCACAACTTATGAAGCGTTCTCATACCTTCATCGTCCTTCGCCAAAAGCACGGCGTGATAGCGATGTAAGCGCGAAATGTTAAGAGTTATATACTGATTGATTTGAGAAACGTCAGTTACCTTGAATTTCCGTGTAAGGTCATCTGTAAGAGTTAAGAAAATCTTAGACAAAACACGGGCATCATCACAAGCACGGTGATGATTGAACTCGCCAAGCCCCATAAATGAGGCAACGGTATCAAGTCGAGCATTTCGCAATTGTGGGTATGCACTACTGCATAAAGGAACGGTGTCGATATAGGTATGCTCAAATGTTTTACCAAGACGCTGAGCGGCAACCCGTACAAAACCACAGTCAAAATTCGCATTATGAGCCACCAACACCGTATCCTTGGCAAAGTCAAGAAAGGCAGCCATCGCCTCATCGATCAACGGCGCATCTTTTACCATGGCGTCTGTTATATGCGTTTTTTCAACAATATGAGGCGGAATACTGCGTTGCGGATTAACAAACGTGTTAAATTCATCTACCACAACACCGTTTTCCACTAATACGGCACCAATTTCGGTTATTCTGTCGGTGGAGGTACTCAGTCCCGTGGTTTCCAAATCGAATACGGTGAATCGTCCGTTAAAGGGCATCATCATTTCTCCGCTGACTGCCGTATTGATATCGTTTACCAAGTAAACTTCCATACCGCCTATTACCTTTACGCCCGATGCCTCGCCTGCCTTAACGGCCTTGGGCAAGCTTCTGAGTGAAGCGTGGTCGGTAATAGCAATAGCTGGATGCCCCCATTCTGCGGCACGTTCAATTAAACTCTCAACGGTAATCAAAGAATCAAGTGGAGAAGAATGGGTATGCGTATGCAATTCCACTCGTTTATCACTGCTCATATCTCGACTTCCCGTTACATTTACACGGCAAATGGAGAATACACGCATCGATATGCCGCCCGCATATTCATCATCGTCAATACGGCCTCGTACCATAATACGATCGCCCATTTTTAACTGTTCGAGCAAGTAATCGGCTTTTTCGGTATTAAAAACTTTAAGCGCCAGCACACCGCTCCCATCCTCGATGGAGAAAGCGACCATGGCACGCTCGGATTTTTCCTTTTGTTCATCATCGACTTTTGAGCGCATAATCCGCTTTTTAGGCGTATCAATTTGCCCGCAAATGACCGCACTTGTTCCGCTAACTAAGGACGAAATAGCAACAACGTCTCCATCAATAGGTTTGCCGTATAATAGCTCCCCTACCTCCAATCCGCTATCAATATCATCCAGTTCTTCATTCATGGCATTTGCAGACATTGGCAAGGTGCGGTCAATCGTCTGTTCCTTACGGCGGATATAGGATTCAATATCCTCTACAACCTCTTCTTGCTCAATAAAAGAAACCGCCGTTGCTTCGTCAAATTTATCCTTATAAGATTCTTGAATCTTTTTCACCATGCCGATTCGTTCAAGAACGCTTGCTCCCATTGTCTTAACCGGTATGCAAAGTGCACCCCCAGCACGGTAGGGCGTTCCTGAAAGATAGGCATTGATAACGGGCGTATCCTCGGCAATTTCTGCCATGAAATCCGCTAATGCGTCATCCAAAAAGGTAGGATAACAACAGCGGATCGACACCTCCGAAAGGATATACGCCTCCTTCAAATTGACGGAAATGCGACGGCAACTGTTTTGATCAACATAGCGATCAAAAAGCAACCAAACCTTTATTTTCCGTTGTCTTTTATTTACCAGAGTGCTTTTTACAAACGCCGAGCGGACGAGCTCATAAAGCTCGTCCGACTTAGGATATTTGGGAAAATATTCGGCAAATGTTTTCATTCTTACCTCTGTACTTTTTCAATTTCCTTCATCAGTTCATCCAGCGCTGACTCTGCTGAAACCTTACGCAAAATCTCGCCCTTGCTAAATAAAATATATTCATTAACTCCGCCCGCCAAGCCAAAATCAGCCTCTTTGGCTTCACCAGGACCGTTAACGGCACAGCCCATAACAGCAACAGTAATCGGCAGATCAAGATCCGCCAAACGTTCTTCCACTTGTTGCGCCAGCCCAACAAGGTCAACCTTCGTGCGACCGCAAGTAGGACAAGAAACGAACTGAACACCACGGTTTGATAGGCCAAGCGCACGCAACAGTTTATAAGCGGCTCTCACCTCTTCAACAGGATCAGCCGTAAGCGAAATGCGAATGGTATCGCCAATGCCGTCTACCAATAAAGCACCGATACCGGCACTTGATTTAATAATGCCGTTCATCAGCGTTCCCGCTTCGGTTACACCGATATGTAACGGATACGGCGACTTCTCATGCAATAAACGATTGCATTTCACCATATCCGGTACCTTTGATGATTTAACGGAAATAACAATATCATCAAAATCAAACTTTTCAAGCAACGAAGCGCTATACAATGCACTTTCGCACAAGGCCTCAGGGCAAACGTGCCCGTATTTAGCCAAAATGGAACCCTCAACAGAACCGGAGTTCACCCCCACCCGAATGGGAATTCCTGCTCGTTTGCAGGCATCGGCAACCGCTTTCACACGATCATCCGAACCGATGTTGCCGGGGTTTATACGAATCTTATCGGCACCGGCATCAATAGCACCAAGTGCCAATTTATAGTCAAAATGAATATCTGCAACAAGCGGTATGGGTGATTTTTCTCTAATAAGAGCAAAGGATTTTACTGCATCGTCATCGGGAATGGCTAAACGCACAATCTGACAACCTGCCTTGTGCAATTTATCAATCTGCTCTAAGCACGCCGTTACGTCATGGGTGTCGGTTGACAGCATACTCTGCACCGACACACTACCATCACCCATCATAATATTGCCAACCTTAACGATTTTGCGTTTCACTAACTCACCACCCGAATAATATCGTTAATAAAGACGACCACAGTCAAAACCATAAGCAGTGCAAAACCGATCAAATGCACAATCCCTTCCTTATCGGGTGGAATACGCTTACCGATGACCGCTTCAACCAACACGAAAAAGATACGTCCACCATCCAGCGCGGGAAACGTTAAGAGATTCATCACGCCCAAATTAATACTAATAAGTGCAATTAAATTCATCACGCTGAGAGCACCGTATTGAATGGTCTCACCGATAACGGTGGTAATGCCAACCGGCCCCGTTAAATCGCCGATGCCAACGCGCCCCGTAATCAAGAAACCAAGCGACTTCCAAACCGAACGCACAATGGATAAACTCTCGGTGGCTGTCTGGCGGAAAATACCGCCAAACGTCATCTCTTCATAACCAAATGATATGCCGATACGGTAACCGTCGTCCGTCATCACAAGCGGAACATCGGTTAACTGAACCCGCTTACCGTCACGAATAACGGTAGCGTCAAAGGTTTCACTGTCAATAAAATTGATAGCCAAATTCAAATCGGTGTAGTTCAGTACGCCGTATCCATCGCAACGAACAATTTTATCCCCCACTTCAAAAGCGGTCTGTTCTTCAAGATAGACGTCCGAAATCGTTGTGGAAACATACCCGGGGACGAAGCATTGTATAATAAAAATCAACAATACACCAAAGGCAATATTCATACCCGCACCTGCGGCAAGAATACCGATACGAGCTAACTTTCCTTTCTTTTGAAAGGACCGATCATCTTCACAATCCTCATCCTCACCCATCATCATACAAGAACCGCCGATAGGAAAGGCACGAAGTGAAAAGAGCGTGTCTTTCCCCTGCCTTTTCCAAATAACAGGCCCCATACCGAGCGAAAATTCAAGTACGGCAACACCCGCCTTTTTAGCGGCAAGAAAATGCCCAAGCTCGTGAATAAAAACCAGCAATCCAAATGCTAATATCGCAATGACGATACCCAAAAACTGTGCCAGAGTCAGCACCTCCCAATTAAACTATCAACCGCCTCACGTGCTAAACGATCGGCTTCATAAATATCTTCCAATGTAGGCTCAGCCTTCCACGACACAATATCGCAGGCCTGCTCTACCAACATTGGAATTTGGTAAAAAGCAATGTTATCCGTCAAAAAAGCAGCCACGGCACGTTCGTTGGCACCGTTAAGTATGGCCGGCATCGTACCGCCCTTTGTGATGGCCTTTCTCGCCAAGGAAACGGCACGGAAGGTATCCTCATCACAAGGAGCAAAGGTTAAACTACCCGCCTTTACCAAATCAAGCTCTTCCACAACAGCAGGCGAACCGTTAGGATGGGTAATGGCATATTGAATCGGTAACCGCATATCGGGAAGCCCCAACTGCGCTAAAACACTATTATCCTCAAACCGAACAAGCGAATGAACAATACTTTGCCGATGTACAACGATTTCCACCTGCTCAGGGCGCACACCAAACAGATGCACCGCTTCTATCAATTCCAAGCCCTTGTTCATCATCGTAGCACTGTCAATCGTAATTTTTGCACCCATACTCCAATTCGGATGCTTCAAGGCCTGCTCTTTGGTTACCTCTTGCAACTGCTGTGCCGAATATCCGAAAAACGGACCACCCGACGCTGTCAAGATAATTGACTTTACATTTCGCTTATCATCCTTCAAACACTGAAAAATAGCACTATGCTCGCTATCCACGGGGATAATACGAGCATCGTTCTTTTTCGCCACTCTATTAACGATATCCCCTGCCGTAACAAGGGTTTCCTTGTTTGCGAGTGCTACGTCGTGCCCTGCTTCAAGCGCTGCAAGAGTAGGAGCCAGTCCCGCAATACCCACAATGGCGTTAAGAACAATGTCAGCATCTTTATCCGATGCTAATTCGAGCAAAGCATTTGTTCCGCCTAAAACACGGGTATCAGTATCAGCAAGCCGTTCTCTCAAATCCTGCGCCGCCGTCTCATCCGCCATAACAACTACGGGAATCTTGTGCGAGCGCACAATCTTCTCCATCGTCTTTACATCACGATTAGCCGAGGCACCAATCACGCTATATCCGTTTTTTACACACACATCGAGAGCCGAATGACCTATGGAGCCGGTCGCCCCCAATAAGATAATTTTACGCATTACGGTATCCTTTTTATTTATATAATGGGTGAATCCACAATATGAAGAGGTAAACAAATGCCCCTACGTAGAGCAAACTGTCAAAGCGATCCAATACACCACCGTGTCCCGGCATCAGGTTTCCAAAATCTTTCACCTTGAAATTGCGCTTAATGGCCGACAAGGAAAGATCTGCAAATTGATCAAGCACACCACAACAAAGACCCAAAAGTGCAAGCATCCCATAACTCATAGGCTTTGCAAAGCCAAATTGCATCACAAGACCGACAACAAGATAAAGCAGCACATTGATAGCCACACCGCCAACAAAGCCTTCTATCGACTTTTTAGGACTAATGACAGGTGCCAATTTATGCTTACCGAATGCAGAACCAATAAAATAGGCACCGGTATCGGTCGCAAAACAACTGATGAGCACCAAAATAATATAAAGCAAGCCATTGTCAAAGGCCCGGACATAGATATTACTGCTATATAAGATCGGCAACGCAAGGGATATCAAGAATATAATACCCGATTTTCTCAAATCGTATTTACCGAATGAGATCATATTCCATCCGCTCAGCGCCATGGCAACGGTAAAGACGATCGACAAAATAACACTATGGAAGGTAAATCTCAAAAATGGAAAAACGAGCGCAAATATTTCCGAGAACAAAAAAAGCACCCATTGGCTTTTGATCATATCGGCAACACGAAATAACTCATAAACAGCCATCATTGATAAAATAGAAACAAACGTCATGATTACAAGCGGAATATGAGAAAAACACAAAAGCCCCACAATGAGAGCCAAAATAACGGCCCCGGTAATCACTCTTTGTTTTAGCATATCATACTCCTCCAAATCGGCGTGAACGCCCGTTAAAGGCTAAAATAGCCTCATTCAGATCCTTCTGGGTAAAATCAGGCCAAAGCACGTCGGAATACCAAAATTCGGCGTAGGCGCATTGCCAAAGGAGAAAATTAGAAAGTCGCTGTTCACCGCTGGGGCGAATAATGAGGTCGGGGTCGGGCTGACCTGCGGTATACATAACATCACTGAGCGCCCGTTCATCAAGCTCATCAACCGACATCTCACCGTCCACACAACACTGGGCTAATTTTCTTGCCGCCATCGCAATCTCCTGACGTCCGCCATAGTTGATGGCTAAATTTACGGTGATACCCGTCATATGAGCCGTGAGCTCCATTGTCTTCTCGATCTTTTCACGAAGTGTCGGTGAAAGACGGGACATATCCCCAATAAAACGCAGTTTCATATTATACTCGTTAAAATCAACGAGAATTTCGTCCAAGTAATCGTTAAATTGACGCATCAAGGAGTCGACCTCTTCTTGGGGGCGAGACCAGTTCTCGGTAGAAAAGGCATAGTAGGTAACGTATTTTACGCCAATGTTGGAACAATGACGAGTGATGGTACGGAAAGTTTTTCCGCCCTGAGCATGTCCCATAAAGCGTGGCAATCCTCTCTTCTTTGCCCAGCGACCGTTACCGTCCATAATAATGCCGATGTGCTCGGGGATCTTGCAGTTAGATAAATCAACGGTTTTCTTGAATATGCCCACGAAATTTCTCCTATAATGTGATTTACCCCGCAACCGCTGAGCGGCTGCGGGGATATGATTTAGATAGCTTTCAGTTCTTTTTCTTTTGCCGCAAAAATATCATCAATCTGTTTTATGTTTTTATCAGTCAGTTCCTGAATATCTTTTTCAATGATTTTGCAATCATCTTCCGTGATCTCGCCGGCCTTTTGATCTTTCTTCGCCTTATCAATGGCATCACGGCGAATGGAACGAATAGAAACCTTAGACTGCTCAGCCATAGCCGAAACTTCTTTAATCAGTTCTTTACGGCGTTCCTCAGTCAAAGGCGGGAAAACAAGACGGATCACCTTACCGTCATTAGAAGGATTGATACCGATATCTGAGGTATTGATAGCCTTTTCAATGGTTTTGAGCTGAGAAGCGTCATAAGGCTGAATGACCAGAACACGAGCCTCGCTTACGGAAATAGACGCCATCTGATTGAGAGGCATCTCGGTACCGTAATAATCAATACGAATCTTGTCCAGTACGGCAGGATTAGCACGACCTGCACGAACAGCAGCATACTCCTGCGTCAGTACCGACACAGTCTTGCTCATTTTTGTTTCAATTTCAGGATAACTACCCTTCATGGTTTATTCCTCCTCAACTAATGTTCCCACGTTTTCGCCCTGAATGGCCTTTACAATATTATCGGGGTTTTTCAAGCCAAATACGAGAATGGGAATATGATTATCTTTGCACATAGCCGCTGCTGTACTATCCATAACACCGAGATCTTTACTCAAAATTTCAGCAGGAGTAAGATGATCGATCTTAACGGCATTGGGGTCCTTCTTGGGATCGGCAGTATAAACGCCGTCTACGTTCGTAGCCTTCATGAAAATATCGGCATCAATTTCAGCCGCACGAAAAGCCGCAGCCGTATCGGTCGAAAAGAAGGGGTTACCGGTACCGCAGCCAAAGACCACTACTCGACCCTTTTCCAAATGACGAACGGCTCTGCTTCGTATGTAAAGCTCAGCAATTTGGCGCATTTCAATCGCCGTCTGAACACGGGTAGGAACACCCAACTGTTCAAGGGCATCGGCAAACGCCAATGCATTGATGGTGGTTGCCAGCATACCCATATGATCGGCACGGGTACGATCCATACGACCGCTTCCCTTACCACGCCAGAAATTACCGCCGCCGACAACAATAGCCACCTGAGCGCCTAACTTAACGCTTTCGCATACCTTCTCGGCAAAACTACCCAAAATATCAAAATCAATGCCAGAACCTTTGCCGCCCGCAAGGGCTTCTCCGCTGATTTTCAGCAAAATGCGCTTATATTTGAGTCCCATAACGTTCTCCTTTTATTATCATATCAATAGTTTACTATATAAATGGTTATATTTCAATATTTTTCTTCAAAAAAAGAACCGCTTTTTCAAGCGGTTCTCATTTTTTCATTATTCCTCAACAGGAGCTTCTTCTACTACTTCGGGAGTGGGCAGAGCAGCCTTAATGGAAAGAGAGATACGGTTGCGGTCAAAGTCGATCTCGATGATCTTAGCAGTAACAACGTCGCCTACCTTCAACTTATCGGAAACCTTCTCAATATGCTCAGGGGCGATCTCAGAAATATGGATCAAACCGTCAATGCCGGGAATGATCTCGGCAAAGGCGCCATACTTCATAAGCTTAACAACCTTAACGTCAACAATATCGTCAACCTTGTAGTTGTCGCGGAAATTGTCCATGGGGTTAGCGTTGGGGTCCTTGTAGCCAAGGGAGATACGACCGGTTTCTTCGTTAAATTCCTTAACGAATACATCGATAACATCGCCAACCTTAACAACTTCACTGGGGTGTCTAAGTTTGCTCCAAGACAGCTCGGTAATATGTACCATGCCGTCAACACCGCCGATATCAACGAATGCACCGTAAGAAGTCAGCGAACGAACAGTACCTTCATAGTGCTTGCCTACTTCGATCTCAGCCAAAATCTTTTCACGGGCTTCTTTGCGCATTTCGGAAGAAGCACGCTTAACCGAGCCGATAACACGTCTGCGACGCTTATCAACCTCGATAATCTTAAACTGAACAGTCTGTCCTACCAATACGGACAAATCGGCTTCACGATCAGAGGTGATCTGAGAAGCAGGAATAAAAATGCGGTTGGATTCATAGGTAACGACAACGCCGCCATTAACTGCACTGGTGATCTTGCCGGCAAGGATGGCGCCATTTTCCTCGGCCTCACTGATCAACTGCCAAGCCTTCTGAGCTTCCATGCGCTTACGGCTGAGGGTGGCAGTTCCTTCCACATCGTTAGTTTTAATAACTTGGGCTTCGATCATATCGCCCACTTTATACTGAGCACAAATCTCAGCATAGGTTCCGGAAAGCTCGTCCAAGGGCAGAATGCCGGTATACTTGGCTCCGACATCAACCTGGATCTCGTTAGGCATAATCGACATGATCATACCGTTAACGACCTCTCCTCTACGTACGGTTTTGAAGGATTCGTTCAATGCCTCTTCGAACGACATTTCCTCCTGAACTTCCATGTTTTTAATGTTTTCTTCCATGGTGAAAAATACCTCCTCGATAATCCAGACGGGAGTAGAGGCGCCCGCTGTTATCCCAATCAGATTATTATTTCTAAATTTTGCAACGTCTAATTCCGACACATCTTGAATTAAAACCGTGTTCTCACATCGCTGACGGCATATCTCATAAAGACGCATCGTGTTTGCACTTTCACGTCCGCCTATGACGATCATTCCGTCGCAACGTGAAGCCAACTGTTCTGCTTCAAGCTGTCGTTCATAAGTTGCGAAACATATTGTATCAAAAATCTCAGCGTTTGTATAGTGTAAATTTGAAAAATATTTGCAAATTTTCTTCCATTCTTGCTCATTAAATGTCGTTTGCGCAGCTAAAACGGGCGATTTTTCTTCAAAATTGTGCTCAGAAAAGAGCTTTTTTGCTTCATTTTCGTTAGAAATTACATAAAAATCATCGCCAAAATAGTGCCCTTT
>JAZOCX010000050.1:0-1756 GCA_045596725.1 Eubacteriales bacterium | reverse complement strand
GTGGAACATCAGCTCGATGGTGGCGCCGGGGGCGTATTCGTAGTAGTTGGCGTAGAGGGTAAGACCATCGTCCGAGGTGGTTTTCATCACCGTATGGGGCAGTTGCTTGGTTTCGTTATGCCACTGTAACATCAAATCGTGATAGGGCAGATAAATTTTTCCGGGCGGCAGAGAAAAGCCTTTTTCTTGCTTGCGCCGAGGCGCATAAAAGGCCATTAAAAAACAGATAAAACAGGTAATAAAGAATATAAATAAGATCGCACTGAGAACGATCAACGCAACAGTCATCGTATCATCTCCTTGGCGGTAGTATAGCACCTTTGTGTAGAAAAAGAAAGTTCTTGCCTTTTCTTAATAAATCGTTTACAATTTACCTGAGGAGAGTGAGATATGTACCGTCCCGTTAATTATAAAAATAAAAAGCGATATAACTTAGCGCATTATCCCATCCGTCAGCCCCGTTTGATCGTGTGGCTGATTTGGCTGTTGTCTAAAATCGGGCTGATCGGTATGGATTATCAGATCGAAAAGGTGAACGCCGAGGGATTAAAGCCCCCCTATATGTTGCTGAGCAATCATATGTATTTTATTGATTTTCTTGTATGTGCCATGGCGCTGGGCAACACCCGTGTTAACAACGTCGTGAGTATCGACGGGTATTACCGCCGTCCTTGGTTAATGGAGCTGATCGGCTCGATCGGAACCCGTAAGTATACGATGGATCTGCATCTCATTAAATCCATCAACAAGGTATTAAAGCGTGGCGACGTGCTGAGTATGTATCCCGAAGCCCGTTATACGCCGGCGGGCATTACCAACTATATCCCCGAATCCTTGGGTAAGCTTGTGAAGATGAACAAGGTGCCGGTGGTGGTGATGCTCCATCGTGGTAATCATTTGTATTCGCCTTTCTGGGATTTCCGTCATAAGCGCAAGGCGCCCCTGCGTGCTACGCTCACTCAGATTTTAACGGCGGAGCAGGTCAAGAGCATGAGCGTGGAAGAAATCAACAAGGCGATTGTGGACGCTATGCAGTACGATGATTACCGCTATCAAAAAGAAAACGGCATTCGTATCACCGAGCCGTTTCGAGCGCAGGGTCTGCACAAGGTGCTTTATCAATGCCCGCACTGCTTAAAGGAATCCGAGATGGACAGCGAGGGTGCCGAGATCTTCTGCAAGGCGTGCGGTAAGCGTTGGTTATGGCAGGAGGACGGCTATCTTAAAGCCGTTGAGGGCGAGACCGAGTTTGACCATATCCCCGATTGGTATCGTTGGGAAAGGGAGCAGGTGAAAGAGCAGATCGAAAAGGGCGAGTATTATTTTGAGGATGAGGTGGATGTCTATGCTCTGCCCCGTGCTACCTTCCTGCCCTTAGGCAAAGCCAAGGTCATTCACGACCCCGAAAAGGGTTTTATTCTGCAAGGGCATTACCGTGGCGAGGACTACTACGTCAACCGCACACCCCTGCAAACCAATTCCCTGCACGTGGAGTACGATTACTGCTATATCCGTCCCGAGGACTGCTTTGATATTTCCACCGAGGACGATTCCTTTTATTGCTATCCCACCAAGCAGAACGTCATTACCAAACTGGCTTTTGCGACCGAGATTTTATATGAAAAACATCTGCGTAAATAATTGACAAAGGAATACGTCTTTGTTATAATAAAAACAAGATCTGTGTAACTGACGGACCAGCGGATCACCGCAAGGGAACACAGAGTGTAAAAGCCGACCGTCTGGGCGAATCAGT
>JAZOCX010000049.1:0-4636 GCA_045596725.1 Eubacteriales bacterium | reverse complement strand
GTAATTACCGACACAATGTCTTCAGCGTTAACATTTAATGCGAATTTAAACTCGGCGGATGCAGATTCAGGTGAAGTTGTTCCGCTATCGCAAGACAGGGTTGCAGAGTTCAACAATACTATTTCTGACGAAGACGAGCTTCCCGATATAGTTTTGAACGAAAACATTAACACCGTGAGCACATTGGCAGTTGATGATACGGAAGAAGAACCACAAACGGACGCAACAACCACATTCAATATTCAAGCAGACCCGAACACTTCAAACTATAATGCAAATTTTTATTTGTATCTTGACGGAAAATGGACGTGCATTGGTTCTTTGGAGTTTACAACCCAAAGGAACGGAACCCGATATGACTGTGTCTTGCCCACTGCGGACCTTTTGGCGCTTGTAAACGGGGCTTTGTGTACGAATTATGCCTACAATTCGTTTGATATTGCGGTTTCCTCTTCACTCAACGGCTCATATACAAAGACAAATATCGGAATGGCATCCGTAACGACAACCATTGGATATAGACAGCAAAACACAGCCGCAAGGGCTACAAAATATGTTCGCTTGGTTCCCGAAGGCGGCAGTGCCACCAGTACAGCCTTTGCTTTTTACACGGTAGAATATATATATCCCGATGGTATAACCGTAACAAATTATGTAAGATCGGGTACAACCATAAAGCTTCCGTCAGGCAACTATGAATGGTCAGACGGAAACAATACGTATTCTTCCGAACAGGCGGGTACGATAACCAAGAAAACCACATTTGAGGCAAGGTTGCTCGGTCCTCCGACATATATTAATATAAATTATGACGTTGCGTTCCCGACAGTAAGCGGAGTAACGGTCTCAACCAAGCCCACAATCGCCGGACTTGCAACAGCAACCGTTAAGGATGAGTACACGGAAAATTCCGAAGTGACGATCAGAAACGTTTCTCAACATTCCGTGCAGGGAGCTGTTAACGGAAACGGTACCGGGCTTACCCGTGCTATTCAATTCAGAGGTTGGAAAGTCGGAAATACCGATACGATCATACAACCAAACACAAAACTTGTTTGGGAAGAACTTATTAAGTATTCCAACAATACCACATCCCTGAATTTGACAGCTGTTTGGGAATACGATGCAAAGCAAACGGCATCGTTCTTTATAAGATTCGACTCTGTAGCGGTTGATACCGAAGGCAACGTTACCGGGCAGGATACAAATAAATACACCAAGCAGATATTTGCCGCTTATGTCGGTGGAGTTGATACCGACCTTACCGTAAGCGCCCTGCAAAATAAATACGGTATTGCCGATACAACATCCGATAATTCCTTTGGTGCCGACCAGGAAATTCGTGCCTTGTACGGAGAACAAACCGACAAGGTGTGGCTAAGCGCCTTCCCGAGTGATGATGCCGTTTTTGCCGATTTGGTCCAATATGCCAATACCGGATATCTTTCGGTTGACGAGGACCCAGTCAAAGCAGAAGATTTAAACAGTAAGGAATATGCCATTCGCTGGTACGTATTCAAAGCCCAAGACGATGCCTGGCATATTGACGGTAAGCTTGTCAAAAAGGTTGGTTTAATACACGTTTATAAAACCTTTGCCGGAAACAAAGCGTTGATTGCAGAAGCAAAGCCGGACTTTTACATTGATGCCACTGACGTATCAACAGGAGCAAATACGGTTCTCAATCTAAATAATTATACTTCGTATGATTCCGCAAACGATAAATATATGTGGGAAATCACAGACGTTGACTACGGAGAGTATTGGAAAATTACGGAACACCCCCATCAGTTTAACGGTGGCTCCGTGGATTTTAGTGTTTTCTCGGAATATACCGTTATGGATGCTCACGGCGACCAGTCGATCAGCGGCACGGGAACATCATTATCCGTCAAAGGTATGACCTATGCTCTTGACGAGGGTATCGACGAGGTTTTACGCGCTGAATTTACTAATATTTACAACAGAAGCGATTCAATTATCATCAAAAAGCAAGATAGCTTGACCGGTGTATCCATCGGCGGTGCAGTGTTCCGTTTATATCAAAACGGCAGCCCGCTTAATTTCACGTATAATGCAGACACCGACCGATATGAATACGCTCCGGAAACCGGTACGATCACAAATCTTGAAGGCAACGCAAACGGATATTATGAAATATGTATCGAAGATTTCAGCTACGATATCGGCCCGATAACCATTCGGGAAATAACCGCTCCCACGGGCTATACCCCTATCGGTGACATTGAAATAGGTTATACCGATGACGAGGGAACAATCGGAATACTCAGTGGTAACAGTGAACTGATTCGGTACATGAGCGGTGTTCTGATTGTTGGAAACAGTACTGATTCCTCATCCGTAACCGTTAAAAAGAATTGGGAATGTAATGAGTCGGAATGGCAAGACGTCACGGTACAGCTATTAGCCAACGGAAAGCTCGTAACAACGGTTATTGCCGGAGTAGAACCGCAAGCCGTTTTAAAGGCCGATAACAACTGGACATACACCTGGGAGAATCTTCCCGTATATGTTAACGGAACAAAAATTGAGTGGTCTGTAAAAGAAACAGCCATCGGAATTGAATTGGCAAAAGCAGACGGCTCTTTTGTAAACTGGTTGGTATCCTACGGCTTACCGATCATATCCACCGACGAAGACGGTAATGAGAATACGCTGTTAACGGTCATCAATACAACCAAGCGTGTCATGCTCCGTTTGACTAAAACAAATCTTTGGAAAACCGAGCAGCTCCCAGGGGCTACATTCTTGCTTGAGGCTGTAGATGCGAACGGAAACGTTCTTCCGAATGAAGTTGCAAAAACGTCAACAACCGGCGATGCAGGTACGCTGATCTTCGATAATCTTAAATGCGACGTTCGTTACCGATTGACAGAAACACAAGCGCCGAACGGATACTTGCAACTGAGTGAATATATTTATTTCACCATTAATGAAAACGGCACGGTAAGTGTGGAAGACAGTTTTTATGCCGAATCCGGAACAACGGCTTATAACTTAGTTGTTAAAAACGGTATGATCGTGGATCTACCCGAATCCGGCGGTATAGGAACAAGTATGTTTTATGCCATAGGCTTGATGCTTATTGCGATAGCCGCAGGCATTTACATAAATCATCTCCGTAAAAGGAGGTGCTACAATTAATTCGCTTTCAAAAAACCCAAAAAAAATAAAAAGTAAAGGAGTTAAAAACATGAAAGCAATCAAAAAAATCTTGGCAGTCCTCGTATGTCTTTGCGTGGTATGCAGCTGTGCTGCTTTGGCCGTTTCTGCAGCAGAAGCAACCGGTAGCATTACCATTCAAAACCCCGGCAACTCAAACGCAACAGTAGCAGGAAAAACGTTCAACGTTTACAAGATCTTCAATGCTACTACCAACGGTAACAACACTTCATACAGTTGGTATGAAGAAGATGGCGTGATTCCGTTCTATGATTTCTTCTACGGCACTGACGGCGTTGTAGAAAAAGATAAAGCAAACGGTAACGTTCAGGGTGCTGTTGAGTATTTAGCAGAAAAGAATTCGGGCGGAAATAACTTTGAACTTTCTCAGGTGGCAGAAAAATTGCACGATTATATTGGTACAAAGGGTACAATCAATCCTGTCAAAACAGTTACTGCAGCCTCCTCTGCAACTTCGGTAAGCATTTCCGACCTTAGCTATGGTTATTATCTTGTATATGACAACACGACCCTGGAAGGAAGCGCTGTTCGTTCTGCAGTTATGCTTTCCACCGTTAATAAGGATGCCGTTATCACTTTAAAGGCAAACCGTCCTCAGATTTTAAAACAAATCAAAAAGCACAATGAAGAGTACGGAAAAGGAACCTCTGTTTCCATCGGTGATACGGTTACATTCAAAATCACAACCGCAATTCCGTCTCATACCCTTTATACAAATTACACCTATTTTGTTGAAGATACTATGCACGACGGTTTAGTATTGGATGTTGACAGCATCAAGGTATACAAAAACAACACAGAACTCCAAGACGGTGTTTCTGTTACCACAACCGGTTTGAGCAACGGTGTTGATTTCAAGGTTGATTTTACCGATCTTATGAACGATGAAGCCAAATATGAAATCGGTGATGAACTCACTATTGAGTACAATGCAAAAGTAACCAATGCGATCGAAGCGCAAAAGGCAAATCAGAACACGGCAAAACTTACATACAGCAACGACCCCACCGATCTTGCTTCTACAGGTAACGTAAGCGACGTTGCTAACGTATATTCTTATCAGTTTGTATTTACAAAGTTTGCTGAAGATGCACACGGTGTTTTGACCAACGTTCGTTTGGCAGGCGCAAAATTCCAGCTTTACAGAGTGGTTGAAGGTCAGCCCGACCAACTTATAACCTTCACCACAGAGACAGCTGAGCATGAGGTTGAGGTTGGCGGTGTAATAACATCAGCAACTTATACTCAGTATGTTGTCGCAGAGGGAGATACCGGCTCTGTTGATACACTTGCAACACACAACGAAGGTGAAGCTACTATTAGCTTGGCTCATCTTAACATGGGCGGTCACCTCGGTGATGTTGCTATCTTTGGTCTTGCAGAAGGCAAGTACAAGTTGGTTGAAACCAAAGCTCCCGACGGTTATGTTATT
>JAZOCX010000048.1:0-17029 GCA_045596725.1 Eubacteriales bacterium | reverse complement strand
ATGATGTATGATTCGGTTGCCCGTGCCATGACTCACGGCGTGTTGGGTGGCGAGCTGCCTTGGGGTAAGCAGGAAGGCTTGAAATTCCTTTGTCCTTCTCCCGGATATGACCGTCATTTTGCCATTACTGAATTTTTCGGGTTTGAACTGATTACGGTGCCCATGACCGAGAACGGCCCTGATATGGACGTAGTTGAAAAATTGGTGGCTGCCGATGAGAAGATTAAGGGTATTTGGTGTGTACCCAAATATTCCAATCCTGACGGTATCGTCTATTCCGACGATACAGTTCGTCGTTTAGCCGCATTAAAGCCTGCGGCAAAGGATTTCCGTATCTTCTATGACAACGCTTATGTTGTTCATCATTTGACTGAGGATGAGGTTGAGATTCCTGAAATTTTTGCTTTGGCAAAAGAGTATGGCAATGAGGATATGATCTATGAATTTGCCTCAACCTCTAAAATCTGCTTCCCCGGCGCCGGTGTTGCCTGCATGGTGGCATCTCAGGCCAATGTTGAATTTATTAAAAAGCAGATGTTCTTCCAGACGATTGGCCCCGATAAGATCAATGAATTGCGTCATATTAAGTATTTTAAGGACGTAGAGGGCATCAAAGCCCATATGCGCAAGCACGCCGAAGTTTTACGTCCCCGTTTTGACGTTGTAACCGATACATTATCCCGTGAATTGTCCGGTACAGGTGTTGGGCAATGGATCACCCCTAAGGGTGGATATTTCGTTTCCTATAACGCTATGCCCGGTTGCGCAAAACGTATTGTTGCTCTTGTGAAAGATGCCGGCGTTACGATGACGGGCGCAGGAGCTACTTTCCCTTGTAAGAATGATCCTCAGGACAGCAACATTCGTATTGCGCCCAGCTTCCCTTCGGTTGATGATCTGCAAAAGGCAATGGATGTTTTTTGCGTATGCGCTAAGCTTGCCGCTGTTGAAAAATTATTAGCCCAATAACACTAAGACCCGAAGCGCTTGCTTCGGGTCTGTATCATAGGAGAGAATATGAAAATCGGTATTTCAACATCTTGCTTTTATCCGAATACTACCGAACAATCGCTTGAACGGATTGCGACATTAGGCTTTGAGGACATAGAGGTTTTTGTCAATGCGCCTTCCGAGTCTACCATTTCTTATGCCAAAATGCTGAAAAAGTCGGCAAAGGATTGTGGGTTGAATATTATTGCTTTTCATCCGTACACCTCTTTTGCAGAGTCCTATTGTCTATTTGGTTCGTATGAAAGACGTCGTCAGGATTTCTATGAAATATATAAGCAGTATTTTGAGGTGGCGGCCTGCATGGGTGCGACCATTTTTAATTTCCATGGCTGCCGAGATGATTGGGCTATGGATATTGACAGATATTGTGAGATTTATGCTCATCTCTATCGCTTAGCCAAGAAGAGTGGAATTCGCTTTTCGCAGGAAAACGTTAATCGACATTGTGCGGCAAAACCTGATTTTCTTATGGGGATGAAGGACAGATTGGGTGAAGATATCTGTTTCACTATGGATGTAAAACAAGCCAAGAGAAGCGGTGTAGAGCCTTGTTTGATACGTGATGCAATGGGCAAACAGTTGATTCATTTCCACGCAAGCGACTATTTGGATGGTGGCGCATGTGCGTTGCCGGGGCAGGGGATATGCTGTTACGAAGATATTTTTGATAGCCATCTCCGTTCGGATATGGTTTCAAAGGTAATAGAAGTCTATTCTTCCGATTTTACTGAGGATAGACAGTTACGCGAAGCTGCTAAATTTGTGTCTAAATTGTAAATTATTTTTATTGGTTTACATAATTCCGCCAAAATAATGGGTTGCACAAAAAAGAACATATTTAATGAATTGATGTACAATAAATAATTGTTTACAGCGAAAGTCTTTTCATGTCATAATACAGAAGTCGACAGGAAAGGATTTCCAATATGAAAAGCGAACAGTTGTTTTCGGTTGCCATTGATAATAGGGTAAGTGTTGAATATTACATTACCGTTGATGAGGTTGCCGAGTATGAAAAATATGGTGTCTGCATCATGAAGAATGAACTTTCAAATATCGGTGAATTTGCATCTGCCAATCATGTGTTTCCCAATCGAGAAGAGGCGGTCGATTTTATTGCAAAATTGGCTAATGGGAAGGCTATGCCCATTACACTTGCTGATATTATCGATGATTATATTGTTGGAAATAACTTATAAAAATCTTTTCATTTTCAAAAAAGTATGATATACTGTTTGCGAAGAGGATGGTGAAAATCATGAAATGTCCCTTTTGCGGTCATGAAGAGAGTAAGGTAAGCAATTCTCGTCCTACGGATGACGGACAGCGTATTCGTCGGCGCAGAGAGTGCTTGAAATGTCAAAAACGCTTTACAACCTTTGAAGTTATTGAAACAGTGCCCATTATTGTTGTAAAGAAAGATGGTTCCCGGCAGGAATTTGATCGTGATAAATTAGTTCGTGGTTTTCTGCGTGCATGTGATAAGCGACCGGTTCCCTTATCCGTTTTGGAGCAAGCGGCCAATGAGATTGAATATACACTTTCTAATTCAATGGAGCAGGAGATTTCCTCGGTTAAGATTGGTGAGCTGGCGATGGAAAAGTTACGCACGATTGATGAAGTGGCTTACGTTCGCTTTGCTTCCGTTTATCGCCAGTTTAAGGATATCAGTACGTTTAAGAAGGAGCTTGATAAGCTTCTTGGCGAAAAATAATATCAGACAGGACAAGAAACTTATGTTGCTTGTCCTGTTTTTTATTGCATGACGTATCACTTTGTGTTATACTAACTATGTATTACTATGCATTTATGAAGAGGTGCACAATGGCAAATACGTTTAGTGGGGGTATACATTTCCCCTCAAATAAAGAATTGACACATGCTCGGCCAATTGAACATATTGAGGAGCCTCAGTATGTTGTTATTCCTATGCGTCAGCATATTGGGGAACCCTGCAAACCGTTAGTGAAGACGGGTGATTACGTTTATATGGGACAGAAGGTGGGGGATAGCGACGCCTATATGTCGGTTCCTGTTCATTCGTCGATTTCAGGTAACGTAATTGATGTCTCACCGCGCTGGCATCCTAATGGCGAGCGAGTTATGAGTGTTGTTATTGAGAACGATTATCAGGACGAGCCCATACCTGAAATGCAGAAAAACATTAAGAATGTGGATAAGATGACCCCTGAGGATACGGTTGCTTTTGCCCGTGAGATGGGGCTTGTCGGCATGGGCGGTGCCGGGTTTCCTACCCACGTTAAACTTAAAGCTGCAATTGATCGTAAGGTTGATACCTTAATCATAAACGGTGCGGAATGCGAGCCGGTTATCGCGGCTGATGAACGTGCTATGATTGAATATCCTAAATTTATCGTCAACGGTATCCGTATGCTTATGCGTGCATTGCATTTGGATACGGCATACATCGGCATTGAAACCAACAAAGCTGATGCTATCTCCACAATGAAGATTATTGCGGAACCATACGGTATACACGTCGTGCCTCTTCAAACGAAATACCCGCAAGGCGCTGAAAAACAGTTAATTCGTGCCATTACACGCAGAGAGGTTAAGCCCGGCGATCTTCCGCTTGATGCGGGATGCGCTGTTTTTAACATTGATACCTGTGCGTCTTTGTATCGTAGTGCCAATAGTGGACTGCCTGTAATTCGTCGAGTTGTAACCGTATCAGGTACGGCAGTTAAGTCAATGCGTAATGCACTCGTGAGAATTGGCACGCCGATGCAGTATTTGTTTGAAGCAGCAGGCGGTTTTGTTGCGGAACCTACAAAAATCATCATGGGTGGTCCTATGATGGGTATTGCCCAGCATACCTTGGAAGCGCCCATTATTAAGCAAACAAACGGATTGATTGCCTATATCGCCAACGACGTGCATTTAGTTGAAAGTCCAGTATGTATTCGTTGCGGTCGATGTGTAAAGGGTTGTCCGATGCACTTGATGCCTAACTATATCAATAAGTTTGCTGAAAAGGAAATGTATGAGCAGGCTGATGCTTATAATGTTTTGGACTGCATTGAGTGCGGTGCTTGTTCTTATAGCTGTCCTGCTAAAATTCCGCTTGTTCAGATGATGCGATTGGCGAAATTTAAGGTAAGTACGATGAAAAAGAAGGAGGGAACACGCTGATGTCGGGAAAACTTTTGATTACGTCATCTCCGCATATTCGTTCGGGTGATACGACTCGTTCTATTATGATTGCTGTTATTACCGCGTTGATTCCTGCCGTTATTTTTTCGGGCTTTCTTTTTGGTTGGCGAGCCATAGTTATTACGGCTATTTCGGTTGCTTCTTCGGTATTGGCTGAATATTTGTTTAATCTTTGTTGCAAGAAAAAACAGACCATTAAAGATTGCTCTGCAATCGTTTCCGGTCTGCTTCTTGCGCTGACGCTTCCGGTGGCTGTCCCCGTTTGGATTCCGGTAGTGGGTTCCTTTTTTGCGATGATTGTTGTTAAGGGTGTATTTGGCGGTCTTGGTAATAATTTTATGAACCCCGCACTCGCTGCACGAGCTTTTTTATTTATCGCATGGCCTGTTCATATGACAACTTGGATTAAGCCTTTTGAGTATGATGGGCTAAGTATTTTTCTTAACGTCAATATTGATGAAATTATTACAAGTGCTACCCCGATGCAAGCCTTGCGTGCGGAGGAATTTCATTTCTCTGAGTTGAGTGAATTGTTTATGGGAAACGTGGGTGGCTCGATTGGTGAAACGTCTGCGCTTTTGTTGTTGCTTGGTGGTATATATTTGTTAATTCGCAGAGTCATCAACTGGCAGATTCCGGTATTTTATATTGGTTCGGTGGCCGTTCTTTCTATGTTATTTCCTGTTCAGCAGGATGTTGCTTTCCAGTACGCTTTGGCTCAAATTTGTGGCGGCGGTTTGATGCTTGGTGCGATCTATATGGCTACCGATTATGCTACGACGCCCACTACATCCAGAGGTCGAGTATTATACGCTATTGGTTGCGGTGTATTAACCGTTATTTTCCGTCGCTTTTCCAATTATCCCGAAGGGGTGTCTTTTGCCATTTTGCTGATGAATACCCTTGCTTGGACGATTGACGGTATTACCAAGCCCAGAAGATTTGGAAAGGGGGGTGCGTTCTATGGCAAACGAGAAGAAGACGAGAAAGATATGGCCGAACCTGCTGCGCTCACGGACTGATAAGATCGAACACGTGGCGGATGCGGAACTTGAATCCTTGACAACTGATTGTACACCTGACGTGGATCAAACCCCGATTGCTCAGATTCAGGCCGAGGGGACGTTACTGAGTGCTCAGCAGCAGAAGCGTGAAAAACGCATTATGTCTATCTTCAAAAAACGTCCTAATGACGGCACGACCAATGATAATCATATAACTGACGTAGTTTTGTACGGCGTTATTTTGATGGCTATTACGGCCGTTGTGGCAGGTCTGCTTGGGTTTATTAATGCGCAGACCAGCGATATCATTCTCAATTATGAGGATGAAAAAAGACAAGCTGCTTTAACTGAGATTTGCCCTAGTGCAGACGAATTTATTTTGTCAACTGAGAAGACAACCGCAGATTTTGTGATTGCGGATGACAATGTTAAAGAGGTTTATATTGCCTATAAAGACGGCACTGAGGTTGGCTATTGTGCAAGTGTAACCGCAATTGGTTATTCAAGCACGCCCATTGAACTAATGGTGGGAAGCGATTTGTCAAATAAGGTTACGGCTATAAAGGTAATAAGCCATTCTGAGACACCCGGCATCGGTGAAGCTCTTATTTCAAACAATAAGGATTTTTTCTTGAATTTTGTTGGTCATTCACGACCTATCGAATATTCTACGCAAATTACTCCTGTTAGTGGTGCAACCTTCACCTCTGACGGTATCAAAAACGGTGTTAATACAGCCCTTTCGGCTATTGATCAGGTGCGCCTGAATTTGGCATTGGCAGGGGAGGGAAGCAAATAATGAAAAAGACAATTATGCAAATCATTAAAGACGGAATTTTCCTTCAAAACCCCGTTTTTGTCCAATTGCTTGGTTTGTGTTCTGCCCTGGCGATTACGGTTACTGTAAAAAACGGATTATTTATGGGTGCGGCAGTTACGGCAGTTTTGGTGATGTCTAATCTTGTCATATCCTTGTTGCGTAACCTCATTCCCAATCAAATTCGTATTGCGGCATTTATTGTGATTATCTCCGGTTTTGTTACGGCGGTTGAGATGTTATTGAAAGCCTATGTGCCTGACGTATCGGATGCGCTTGGATTGTTTATTCCTTTGATTGTTGTTAACTGCTTAATTTTAGCTCGTGCTGAAAGCTTTGCTTCAAAAAATAATCCCTTTTTATCGGTGCTTGACGGATTATCTATGGGAATCGGCTACACGCTTGTTGTTGTGATCGTTTCCTTTGTTAGAGAAGTGCTTGGTTCGGGTAAAGTATTCGGCTGGGATTTTGGACAGTATATTGGCTATGAACCTGCAGTGATTATGATTTTGCCGGCAGGCGGCTTCTTGGTGCTCGGTTTCCTTCTTGCAGCATTTAATAAACTGACCGAAAAATGGAAGGGAGGCGACAAGTAATGTTACAGACCTATTTCTCTGTTGCGCTTACCACCATTTTTATTGAGAACTACGTTTTGGTTCAATTCCTTGGCGTTTGCCCCTTTATTGGAGTTTCTAAACAAAAGGGGACGGCTGTTGGCATGGGCATGGCCGTTATCTTTACCATGACCATTTCTGCAATGGTAACCTGGCTTGTTAATACCTACATCTTAGTGCCCTTCAATCTTCAATATTTGCAGACAATATCCTTTATCCTCATTATCGCTTCCTTAGTACAGTTTATTGAATTGTTCTTAAAGAAGACGATTCCGACGCTTTACCGTGCGCTTGGTATCTACCTACCTTTAATTACCACTAACTGCGCTGTTTTAGGTTCTTCGATTTTGGGTATTCAGCGTCAATATGACTTTTTATTGGCGACATTCTACGGTTTTGCATCGGGCGTTTCCTTCTTGCTTGCGATATTCCTCTTTGCTTGTGTGAGAGAGAGGATAGAGCTTAGTGATGTTCCCAAAGCGTTTAAGGGTTTCCCCTTGGCACTGATTACGGCCGGATTGTTGGCTATTGCGTTTTCGGGATTTTCCGGAATGAACATTTTTGGTTAAGGAGGGTATAAAATGTCTGTATTTTTACAAATTATACGTGCATTGATCCCTCTGGCGATCTTTGGATTGGTATTTGGTGTTTTACTCGGTATTGCCAGTAAAGTCTTCAAGGTAAAGGTTGATAAGCGCATTGAGGCAGTTAAGGAAGCTTTACCCGGTGCTAACTGTGGCGCATGTGGACACATGGGATGTTCTGCTTTTGCAGAGGCTATTGTAAACGATAAAGAAGCGCCGAACAAATGCTTGGTTGCTACCGAGGATACCGTTTCAAAAATCGGTGAGATTCTCGGGGAGAACGTTGAGAATAAAAATCCAGTTAAGATGCGAGCGCAGGTTATGTGTTCCGGTACCCGAGATTTGGCCAAAAGCAAGTTTCAATATGACGGATTAATGGACTGTGTATCCGTTTCTCGCATTGGCGGCGGTGATAAGGAATGTCCTTATGGTTGTGTTGGCTATGGTACTTGCGTTAAGGTTTGCCCGTTTGGTGCCATTAAGGTTGAAAATGGTGTTGCCGTTGTTGAGTATGAAAAATGTGTTGGTTGCGGACTTTGTGTAAATGCTTGTCCGAAGCACATTATTCATTTGGTGCCTTTTGAGAGTCAATATTGGGTTGGTTGTTCCTCCCGTGATAATGGTAAGATGGTACGCTCTTATTGCCAAATCGGATGCGTTAGTTGCGGTATCTGTGAAAAGAACTGTCCGACTGATGCCATCAAGGTGGTTAATGGTCTGGCGGAGATTAACTATGATAAATGCATTCAGTGCGGTACCTGCTTTGAAAAATGCCCCCGCAGTACCATTTGGTTTGGTGAGTTTCAAATTCAAAATGGGGACACCCGCAGTTAATAAAAAACAGACGATACTTTCGTATCGTCTGTTTTTCTTATAGATCAAACAATTCGAGATCCACTTCTTGTAATATTTCATTGACGACTTGTTCATCATTCGAATCCTCAAAGATAAGGATATGAGGCGGAGTAAGGGGGATTTCCATTCGAATATGGTAGCCAAGAGGAGGGGAATTATCAATTGTTAGTGAGCCGTTATGCTTACGCATAATGGCGTAGGCAACGTACAACCCTGCGTGGTCAGTTCCGTTGGGGGTAATGACATCTTCTCGCATAATGCGGTCCAAGTACATATCAGGTATCTTAAACAACGGATTTGTAAAGGTTACGATGCAGGTATTGCGGGTGGTTTGCATTTCAACCTGTATGCGACTGTCGTCCGGAGTAAAGGCAAGTAAACAGTAAAGACAGCGACCAACGACGTGGATAATTTGCTTTCGATCGCAGGTAACGTAAGAACTTTTATTTGAAAAGGTTGATTCAATACGAATATTACGTTTCTCAACAAGATCTCCTGCGTGTGCTATGGCTGTTTTAAGAATGCGTTCAAAATTATGTTCTTTGCGATTTAATACCAAAGAATCGGTAAGGATCTGTATGCTGTCATAGAGATTAAAATGATTTCGTTTAAGTATTTTTAGTTGATCCTCTAAATCAGCTATTACTCTTTCTTGATTAACATTCGGCTGAGCAAGTAAAGCAATATCGCTTTCCAGGTTACTTAGTGGGCGTTGAGAGCTCTCAATAAGGTAATAGAGCATAGATAGGCTATGATTGGCATCATAGATACGATTGCCTTCCACAATTCCGAGTAGATATGGTTTTGCGTTAGGTGATACATCAATCCAGTTGATGTCAATATCGAGAGCATAGGGCGCTGTTTTTGCAGTAATTTTCATCGGTTTTCTTGTGCGGCGTGTGCGCTTAATTCGCTGTATGGCATTGGCGTCAAACAAATCGTGGATATCATTATTAAACGAGATCATACAACGCATAAATGAATGACTGCATGCGACAAACGATAAATTATCATCATACAAAAACATAGGCGCATGAGACATAGCCACCATCGTAGCTAATGATTGAAGAAAGGTATTTTCCATATTCAACCTCCTTTACAACAGTTTATATCATTTTTTGAAAAACTGCAACCCCTTCAAATGTTTGGACCGAAAACAGGTTTATGAAAAACCGAGCATGGAATTATTGCAATATGTAAATATACTTGTTATAATTTATTTGTATATTTACGTCGTAAGGAGAGAACTATGTTACAACCGGTCAAAAAGAATCGATTGTCTAACGAAGTAATCGACCAGATTTCTCATTCGATACTTCGCGGTGATTACAAGCCGGGTTCAAAACTCCCACCTGAACGTGAAATTGCCAATCAATTGGGTGTTAGTCGAACCGTTGTTCGTGAAGCGTTGAGATCGCTTGAAATTATGGGATTGGTCGAGTCGCAGATTGGCGGAGGCACATTCGTAAAAGAATACACGCTTGATCATGTTCTTGATCCTATTGTAAACTATTTTTCCTCTGATGAGTGTTTAATCACAGAGATTATTGAGACAAGAAAAATTTTGGAATCGGAAATGGTTAAACTTGCCGCTGAACGTGCGACGGATGAGGATATAGCTTTTATAAAAAAGTCGGTTGCCCAAATGGAGGAAGAGGTGGCGGAAGGGTTGTCCGGCATTAACGGAGATACCGCTTTTCACTTTGCCTTAGCTGCTGCGGCACATAATAGTCCAATGACTAAAATACTCTCATTAATTGCCGACCTATTGCATTACACTATGAAGGCATCATTGCAAGCCGTGCCCGACCAATCCATTACGATTGAAGGCCATAGGCGGATTTTGGCGGCCGTTGAAAACCGTGATGCTGAAACAGCTGGAAACTTAATGCGTGAGCATTTGGATATAAGTTATGAACGCATAACGAAAAAGGTTAAACAGAATTAAAGGAGGTACGCTATGAACTATTCTGAATTGGCACTTATTAAGCACAAGGAATGGAAAGGAAAGCTTAATATTGAAAGCAAAGCACCTGTTGCTTCGGCGGAGGATCTTTCGGTTGCCTATACTCCCGGTGTCGCTGCTCCTTGCCTTGAAATTCAAAAGGACGTTAATTTGTCCTATGAATATACGGGTAGAGGCAATTTGGTTGCTGTTGTTACCGACGGTACGGCGGTTCTTGGTCTTGGCGACATTGGTCCTGAGGCCGGTATGCCGGTTATGGAAGGCAAGTGTGTTCTTTTTAAGACCTTCGGTGATGTTGATGCCATTCCGCTGTGCGTAAGATCGAAGAGCGTGGATGATATTGTTCAGGTTGTGTCTTTATTGGCGGGTAGCTTTGGTGGTATCAACCTTGAAGATATTTCTGCACCCCGTTGTTTTGAAATTGAACGTAGACTTAAAGAAGTTTGCGATATTCCTATTTTCCACGATGATCAGCACGGTACGGCTGTTGTTACGGTTGCCGCAACGATCAATGCATTGAAGTTAACCGGTAAAAAACCTGAGGAAATTCGCGTTGTCGTTAATGGTGCAGGTGCGGCAGGTATTGCTTGCTCTCGACTGTTGTTGTCATTGGGTGTAAAGGATTTGATCATCCTTAACTCTAAGGGCATTGTCTATGATGGCAAGGAAGGCCTTAATTCGGAGTTGCAGCTTTTTGCTCCGCTGACCAATCCTCGCAAGGTGCGTGGCGGTCTTAAAGAAGCGCTTGAAGGAGCAGATATGTTCCTTGGTGTTTCGGCACCCAATATCGTAAGTGAAGATATGGTTCGTTCGATGAACAAGGATGCTATCATCTTTGCATGTGCTAATCCCACGCCGGAAATTATGCCCGATGTAGCAAAGGCTGCCGGTGCAAAAATTGTTGGTACGGGACGTAGTGATTTTGCCAATCAGATCAATAATGTTTTGGCGTTCCCCGGTATTTTTAAGGGTACTTTTGCTGTTAGAGCCAGTGATATTAATGATGAAATGAAGATTGCCGCCGCTAATGCGATCGCCGATCTTGTTTCGGATGAGGAATTAAACCCCGATTATATTATTCCGGCTCCTTTTGATCCTCGCGTTGCTGATGCTGTTGCAAAGGCAGTTTCTGAAGCTGCTCGCAAGAGTGGCGTAGCTCGTTTATAATGTTTATTAATTTATTTGTATATGGAGGTTTCCGTCATGGATGCTAAAGAACAAATTGCACTTCTGATCGAAAATGCAAGAAAGGCTCAAAAGGAGTTGGAGAAATGCAACCAAGAGCAGATTGACTCTTATGTAAGAGCAATCGGCAAGGTTGTTTATGACAACGCTGAGCCCTACGCCAAGATGGCTGCGGAAGAAAGCCGTATGGGCGTTTACGAAGACAAGATCGCCAAGAACAGAGGCAAGTCCAAAATCATTTGGAATAGCTTGAAGGGTGTTCCGTCGGTTGGCGTTGTTGAGCGTAATCCCGAGACCGGTATTACTGTTGTAGCCCGCCCTGTTGGTGTTGTCGGCGCTATCACTCCTTGCACCAACCCCATTGTTACCCCGATGTGTAACGCTATGTTTGCCATTAAGGGTCGTAACACCATTATTGTTGCTCCTCATCCGAGAACCAAGAATTGCAACAAGGTTGTTATCGATGCCATGAACGAAGCACTTGCTAAGCTTGGTGCACCTGCCAACATCATTCAGACGATTGTTGAGCCTTCTATTGAGGCTTCTGCTGAATTGATGAAGAACGTTGACGTTGTTGTTGCAACGGGTGGTGCCGGCATGGTTAAGTCTGCATACAGCAGCGGTAAGCCTGCCTATGGTGTTGGCCCCGGTAACGTACAGTGCATTGTTGATACCGATGTTGATTTCTCCGAGTGTGTTCCTAAGATCATTGCAGGCCGTAAGTTTGATAACGGCATTATCTGCTCCGGTGAGCAGACGGTTATTGCTCACAAAGATCAGTATGATGCCATTATGGATGAGTTTAAGAAGAACAAGGCTGTTCTTATCACCGATGCTGCTGAAAAGGCTGCGCTGCGTGAGGCTCTGTTCCCCGGCGGTGTTATGAACAAGGATTTGGTTGGTCAGTCGGTACAGAAGATTGCACAGATGGCAGGTTTGAATGTTCCCGAAGGCACTCCCGTCATTCTTGTTGAAGCTGATGGCTATGGTGCTGATGATCTCTTCTCCAAAGAGAAAATGTGCCCCGTTATTTCTACATACAAGTATAACACGTTTGAAGAGGCTGTTTCGATTGCTCGTGCAAACCTTGACGTTGAAGGCAAGGGACACAGCGTTTCCATCCATTCCAACAATAGAGAGCATTTGGAATATGCAGGTGAGACCATTGAAGTTGCTCGTGTACTCGTAAATCAGATCTGCTCGACTATGAACGGAGGTGCTTTCACTAACTCCTTGACTCCTACCACTACTTTGGGTTGCTGCTCTTGGGGTAACAACAGCATTTCTGAGAACTTTGGCTTTAAGCATCTTGTAAACTATATTCGTATCGCTGAGAACCTGCCTAACAAGGCTGTTCCTACGGATGAAGAAGTGTGGGGTTAAATAATCGCTATGGATTTAATGGAATATAAGGCAAGAGAGCTTTTTGAAGCTGCCGGTTTGCCTGTAAAAAGAGGCGTTACCTCAGATACGGTTGAAGGTCTGGTATCTGCACTGGATGGCAGCGGGATTGAATTTCCGTTAGTTTGTAAGGCTCAGGTTCAGATTGGCGGACGCGGAAAAGCAGGCGGTATTAAGGTTGCCAATGACGTAAACGAGTTGCGTGAAGTTGCAACTCAAATCCTCGGTATGGATATTCGCGGTCATATCGTTAAGAAGTTGATGGCGGTTGAAATGGCTGAGGTTGCTACCGAAATGTATCTCTCGATTATGCTTGATCGCTTGACGAAATGTCCCTTGATCATCTTTTCTCCCTGTGGCGGTATGGATATTGAAGAAACTTCCCGCACTAACCCTGAAAAGATTTTCAAGATTCCTGTTGATCCCGTTGACGGTATCAATGCGGAAATCACCGCTGATCTGGCAGAAAAAGCAGGTCTTACCGGTGAGACGGCCAAGCAGTTTGAAGATGCGCTCGTTAAACTGTATGATTTCTTTATGCAGGGAGACTGCATGTTAGCTGAAATCAACCCCATTGTCGTTGATAAATCCGGCAATATTGTTGCTTTGGATGGCAAGGTATCGGTTGATGATAGTGCCGTTTATCGTCAGCCTGAGGTTGCCGCATTTAAGGAAGAAATGGCGAAAGATGAACTTCACTATATCAAGGAAGCCAGAGATATTAAAATGCTCTATATTCCGATTGATGAGGAAGGCACCATTGCAGTTGCTTCCAACGGCTCCGGTATGATGATGAGTTGTATGGACCGTATTGCCGATAAGGGTATGAAGGTTGGCGTTGGTATGGACTTGGGTGGTGGCCCCACTCATGACCGTATTAAGCTTGCCGTTCAGCTCTTGCTGAGCAATCCTAAGATCAAGGGCTTGTTTATGAATATTTTCGGTGGCATTACCCGTTGCGACGAGGTTGCCGAAGGTATCCGTCTGGCTAAGGAAGAGTACGATATTGACAAACTGATTGTTGTACGTTTTGAAGGCACAAACAAAGATAAGGGACTTGAAATTTTGAAAAATATCCCCAACGTTGTTTATGCTGATGGTCTGATTCAGGGCGTTGATGCTTTAGAAGCAAGGAGGGAACAACTGTGAGCGTTTTGATTGATGAAAATACAAGACTGATCATTCAGGGTATTACCGGACGTGAAGGTACCTTCCATTGCGAACAGATGCTTCAATACGGCACCAAGGTTGTTGCAGGTGTAACTCCCGGTAAGGGTGGTCAGGAGGTCCTTGGCGTTCCTGTCTTTAATACTGTTAAAGAGGCTATGGAAGCTACCGATGCCAATGCCACCGTGTTGTTCGTTCCTGCTAAGTTTACTAAGGCAGGTATCTTAGAAGCCATTGAAGCGAAGGTTCCTACTATTATTCCTATTGCAGAGCACGTTCCTGTTCACGATATGATGGAAGTGTACCATAAGGCTCGTCGCGCTGGCGTTCGTGTGGTTGGACCTAACTCCTTCGGTGTTATTTCTCCCGGTAAATCCAAAGCCGGTTTTATGGCACACAGACTTTTCTTGCCCGGTAACGTTGGCTTGATGTCCCGTAGTGCTACTAACTGCTATGAGACCGTTTTGATGTTGACCCAGGCTGGAATTGGTCAGAGTACCTGCATTGGTGTTGGCGGCGATATGATTCCCGGTTCTACCTTCGTTGATTGCTTGCCGATGTTTGAAGCGGATCCTGAAACGAAATGCGTCATTATGATTGGTGAAATCGGCGGTAATGAGGAAGAGCTCGCTGCTGAATACATCAAGAATCATATGACCAAGCCGGTTATCGCTTTGATCGCAGGCAAGAATGCTCCTAAGGGTAGAAGCATGGGTCATGCAGGCGCTATCGTTTCTGCTGATGGCACCGGCAGTGCTGAGAACAAGGAAAAGGTTCTCCGTGCGGCTGGCGTACATATTGCTGAAACCACTACCCATATTGTTGATATCGTTAAAAAAGTAATGGCTGAAAACAAATAATTGAGGTGCAATTATGACAAAAAAACAGTATCTTGACACCTTGCTTATGATGTACCGTATTCGTGCGTTTGAGTACAAGGCTGTCGAATTCTTTGAGACCAACGTTTTACGTGGATCTGTCCATCTTTGCATTGGCGAAGAGGCGGCTCCTGCCACTATGGCAAACTTTATTACGGATGATGACTACATTACTTCTACTCACCGTGGCCACGGTCATTGTATCGCTAAGGGTGCTGATCCTAAGTATGCTTTGTGTGAGTTGATGGGTAAGCAGGACGGTTATTGCCAAGGACGCAGTGGTTCGATGCATATTGCCGACTTTGCAAAGGGTAACCTCGGTGCAAACGCTATCGTTGGCGGTGGCTATCCCATCGCTACCGGTGCTGCACTCGGCGTTAAAATGCAGAATCAGGATCGTGTAGTTGTATGTTGGAGTGGCGACTCGGCTACTAACGAAGGTACCTTCCATGAGGCACTTAACCTTGCTGCCGTTTGGAAACTGCCGGTTATTTTCGTTGTAGAAAATAACCTCTACGGCATTTCTGTTCCTTCTTGGCAGAGCACCTCGGTTACCGATATTTCGGTTCGTGGCGCTTCCTACAACATCCCCGGTGTTACTGTTGACGGTAACGACGTTGTTGCGATGGCTAAGGTGTTTGAAAAGGCCGTTAAGGACGTTCGTGCCGGTAGTGGTCCCATTTTGATTGAAACCAAGACCTATCGTCATCTTGGACACTGGGTTGGTGACCCGACTCCCTATCGTACCCGTGAAGAGGTTGAAGAATGGAAGAAGAAGGATCCCATTCCCAGATTGCGTGAATATTTGATGAAGCAGTTTAAGGTTACGGTTGAAGAACTGGATGCCATTGCTGCTGCTGCCCAGAAGGAGATCGACGAGGCTGCTGAATATGCACTTGCTGCTGCCGAGCCCGACCCCGCTAAGGTTATGGAAGACGTATTCTACGAAGGGGGTAACAACTAATGAGTATCAAAACATATGCTAATGCCGTAAGAGATACCATCGCTTCTGAAATGCGCAGAGACGATAAGGTATTTGTTATGGGCGAAGATATTGAAGTATTAGGCGGTATTTTTGGTTGCACCAGAGGTCTTGCTGATGAGTTTGGTGTTGACCGTGTAAGGAACACTCCGATCAGTGAAGCCGGTTTCGTTGGTGCCGGTCTTGGTGCCGCTTGTGTCGGTATGCGTCCTATTGTTGAGTTGATGTATATGGACTTTTCTTTGGTTGCTGCCGATCAGATTATTAACCAGGTTGCTAAGACCCGTTATGTATTTGGCGGCAAGGCCCGTATTCCTCTGGTTATCCGTGGTCAGCAGGGTGTAGGTCGTGGCAATGCTGCTACTCACTCTCAGAGCATGGAAGCTCTTTTTGTTCATTTCCCCGGTTTGAAGGTTGTAATGCCTTCTACTCCTGATGACGTTGTTGGTCTGCTTCGTACGGCAATTCGTGATGATAACCCCGTTATCTTTATCGAGCACAAGCAGCTTTATGTTCAAAAGGCTGAGGTTAACGATGACCCCGATTATATGATCCCCTTCGGCAAAGCTAAGGTTGTCCGTGAAGGTAGTGATGTTACCGTCGTTGGTACTCACACTTACGTACAGAAGGCTGTTAACGTTGCTAAGGAGCTGGAAAAAGAGGGTATCAGCGTTGAAGTTATCGATCCTCGCACCATTGTTCCTTTGGATATGGAAACAATTGCTAACTCGGTTAAGAAAACCGGTCGTGCTGTTGTGGTTCACGAGGCACACAAGCGTTGCGGTATCGGTGCTGAGATTGGTTCTCAGATTTCCGAAAATTGCTTTAAGTATCTTGACGCTCCCGTTGAGCGTTTGGGTGCTAAGGATTGCCCGCTGCCCTTTAACCTGGGACTGGAAAATGCTGTTGTTCCTCAGGAAAAAGATATTTACGACGCCATTAAGAGAACGCTTTATAAATAAAGGAGGCAATGACAATGGCATCCAATATTATTATGCCTAAACAAGGTCTCCAAATGACCGAAGGAACCATTATTAAATGGCTCAAAAAGGTAGGGGAGACGGTTAACGAAGGTGAGCCTTTGTTCGAGATGGAAACGGATAAGTTGACCATCACGATTGACTCTACCGCAACGGGAACCCTTTTGCAAATTGTACGCAATGAGGGAGAGGTTGTTCCTATTACTGAGACGATTGCTATCGTTGGTGAGCCCGGTGAGGTGGTTGATGCTCCTGCTACCAAGGAAGAAGTTCCTGCCCCTGCTCCATCGGCTACTGCTGTTGATCTGAGTTCTTTGAATGCAACGGCAATTATTATGCCTAAACAGGGCCTTCAAATGACCGAAGGCACCATTATCAAATGGCTTAAAAAAGAGGGCGAGACCGTTACCG
>JAZOCX010000047.1:0-14694 GCA_045596725.1 Eubacteriales bacterium | reverse complement strand
TATGCAGGAGGATAAGGAGTGCGTCTTTGACGCCTGCGACACCGTTATCAACTGCATTGCCGTATTCAAGGGCATGATTGCTACGATGTCGGTAAATACCGAGCGTATGAAGAAGGCGGCGGGCGAAGGTTTCATTAATGCGACCGACCTTGCCGATTATCTGGTGAAAAAAGGACTGCCCTTCCGCAGTGCCTATAAGATTTCGGGTCAGATCGTAGCCCATTGTATTGCCAAGCATCAAACGCTGGAAGCGATGCCGCTTGATGAGTACAAGGGGTTTAGCGAACTCTTTGAGCAGGACGTATTTGATGCGATCGACCTGACCGCTTGTGCCGAAAAACGGAGCAGTGAGGGCGGAACCTCGGTGGCATCCATTGAAGCGCAAATTGCTTATATAAAAGAACAGATATGAAAAAAACAGAGGGATTTTCCCTCTGTTTTTTGCACATAAATCAGCGATTGTCATAGACTATTAGTGAGATTACTTAATGGGAGGCTGACAATATGGCTGAATATAAAGTATTACCGGGGCCGTTGACGGGTTGTGAAACTCCGAAACATGCCGTCTGTATCAGTGCACAGCAGGTATATGATTCCTGCCGTGATAAGGACTGCTTAGAGGATCTGCGTGTTTATCCCACCGCTTGTTCTCAGGCCGTGCTGGATCGCGCTATCAGCGTACGGGCAAAGGATTGCGAAATTCTTTGTTGCTATATCGACGTGGAAGAGGTGCCCTTTAATAATGGGTTCTACACCGTCGATGCCAAGTTTTTATTCAAATGTCGCTTTGACGCCTTTTACGGCTGCGGCAATCCGCAACAGATCGAGGGTCTTTGCTGCTATAACAAGCGGGTCATCCTTTACGGTAGCTGCGGCGGAACGAAAATCTATTCGAGTTATTACCGAAACAACGATTGCGACCTGCAAAACCGCATGAGAACCAATCTGCCTCAGGCGGTGGTTGAGGCGGTGGATCCGATGCCGTTATCGAGCAAGGTAGTAGGCTGCCACGACCGTTGCGGTTGCTGTGATTTTGATATTTCGGCGCTTTCCGACAACATCTGCCGTTGCTTTGACGGTGAGTTGGTTGACGACCACAACGGTAACCGTTTGTACGTTACCTTGGGGCTCTTCTCGGTCATTCGCTTGGAGCGTGAGGCGCAGCTTTTGGTACCGAGCTATGATTATTATCTGCCCGAAAAGGAATGCTCGGGTCCTTCTGAGGAAGAGCCTTGCCACTATTTCCAGAAGATCGCTTTCCCCGTCGAGCAGTTTGCGCCGCCCCGTATGTGCGATAAGAGTTGCGGTTGCAAAAAAGAAGAGAAAAAAGACTGTCATCGCTGATAAGATAAGAGGAAACTTCGGTTTCCTCTTTTTTTTGGATATGATAAAGACGAGGTGAAAAGAATGGATTTTATTCGTTTAGAACAGGTGAGTAAAATTTACGGCGAGGGCGAGAACGCCATTTACGCCCTTAACGATATTAACCTGCAAATCGGGCAAGGAGAATTCGTGGCGGTGCTGGGGACGTCGGGCAGTGGGAAAAGTACGCTGATGAATATGATCGGGGCGCTTGACCGACCCGATAAGGGGCGGTATTTTTTTGAGGGCGAAAATATTTTGCGTTATTCCGACCGTCAGCTTTCCCACTATCGCAACAAGGTCATCGGCTTCATTTTTCAGGGATTTCATTTGGACGGTGGCTTAACGGCGCTCGAAAACGTGATGATGCCGCTGATGTATGCCAAAGTGCCGAAGGATAAACGGCAGGAGATGGCACGAGAGGCACTAAGGCAGGTGGGGCTTGGCGAACGTATGAGCCATCGGCCTTCGCAGTTATCGGGCGGACAAAAGCAGAGGGTGTGTATCGCCCGTGCGCTCGTTACCTGCCCGAAGGTCATTTTGGCGGATGAGCCGACGGGGAACCTCGATTGGCGCTCGGGCGAGATGGTGATGGATCTTCTTTGCGATCTGTGGCGACGGGGCTATACCGTGATTATGGTAACCCATAACCGAGAACAGGCCAAGCGGGCGGGGCGTATTATTGAGATATGCGATGGAAAAGTATTGCAGGATGAGTCTTGCAAAGAGGAGCATGGCGTGGTAAAATAAAAGTATTATGTTCGGAGGTATCTGCCATGCGTGGGAAATTGATTGCCATTGACGGTGTTGACAGCAGCGGGAAGGGGTTGCAGACCCGTCTGCTTTTTGAAGAGCTACAACAACAGTATCCCGCTGTGCGGAAATTGCGTTTTCCCGTGTATGAATCGGATTCGTCGGCGCTTGTCAAGATGTATCTTGAAGGACAGCTCGGCGGAATTCACGACGTGAACGGCTACGCCGCCTCCCTCTTTTTCGCCGCCGACCGCTATGCTTCCTATAAGTCTGATTGGGGCAAGGAGTTGGAAGACGGCTGCGTGATGGTGTGCGACCGTTACGTGTCTTCCAATGCCATTCATCAGTCGGTTAAGGTATCGCCTGACGAGAGGGATGCTTTTCTTAATTGGGTAATGGATATGGAATATAACAAGCTCGGTCTGCCCAAGCCCGACTTAACGCTGTTCCTTGACGTGCCGGTGGACGTGGCGCTTTCGCTGATGGACAAGCGCTATGACGGCGATGAGAGCAAAAAGGATATCCACGAAAGCGATCGGGAATACCTGCTCGCCTGCCACGATGCGGCGGTGTATGCCGCCGAGTATTTTGGCTGGGTGCGCATTAACTGTGTGGAGGACGGAAAGTTGTTACCGCCCGAGGTCATTCATCAAAAGGTAATGGCGTACGTTGACGGCGCCATGAAGGAGTAAAAAATGGTTTACGTATTTTTAGCCAATGGCTTTGAAGAGATCGAGGCAATTTCGGTGATTGATATTTTGCGCCGTGCCGAGCTCGACGTGATGACGGTGGGCGTTGGCGACCTTACCGTTGTCGGGGCACACGGCGTATCCGTTACGGCGGACGTGAAAGCCGATGAAGCCGATTTTATCGACGTGGATTTGATGGTACTGCCCGGCGGTCAGCCCGGTGCGGATAATCTCTCCGAGAGTGCGGACGTGCAGCGTTGCATTGATCTGTGTTTAGAATATAACGTGCCGATGGCGGCTATTTGCGCCGCTCCCATGGTCTTTGGCCGCAAAGGCTTGCTTGACGGCAAGAAGGCAACCTGCTATCCTTCCTGCGAAAGCGGTATGGGTAAAGCCATCGTTACCGGCAAAGAGGTGGAGATCGACGGGTTGTTTATCACCTCAAAGGGTCCGGCTACGGCGCAGATGTTTGCTTTGACCCTTGTGGGTATGCTGGCGGGTCGTGATAAGGTGGATCAGCTTTGCAAGGACATGCTTTATTCTTAAAAAAAGAGTGGCGCCACAGCCTTCGTGAGCGCTATCAGTCGGCGTTGCCATGCGATCTTTCACAGCAGGTAAGACGGCATCCGTGGTATGCTCAGGCGAAGGTGGTTGCTCTGTATTACGGGTGTGGCTTTGAGGTAACGCTCACCGATTTGTTACAGGATGATAAAATCATTCTCTTACCTCGGTGTGAGGGGGAGAAGATGGTTTTTTGCCGATATGAGTGCAATCTTACGCCCGACCGTTACGGTATTCCCGCTCCGACCGAGCCGTGGGATGGGGCGATCGATCTGATGCTTGTCCCGGCACTGGCTTTTGATAAAAGCGGGGCGAGACTGGGGCGTGGCGGCGGCTATTACGACCGTGCGCTTGCCGAGCATACGGGGCGTTCGATCGGAGTGATTCGTGAGGCTTTTGTGGTGGAACAACTGCCCACAGAGCCACACGATAAAAAGGTGGATGCGATCATCACCGAAAAAGGAGTATATGAGTTTTAATGGAAGCTCAAAAAAGAGAAAATATAACGGGCTTTGCGGGTGTGGCGGTTTTTGCTCTGCTCATCTTATTTGAGATGATCGGCCCGCTGCTGTTGCCCGGGAACGACGGTATGTATTATTACGTGGCTTCGCTGTTTACGGTGGTATTACTGTTGGCGGCGGCGCTTTTTGTAGCACGGGTACATACCGAAAAAATGGGTGAGTTTTTGCATCTGAAACCCTTCCGTTTGCGCTGGTTACCGATTACCTTGTGCGGTGCGGGTGCGGCAATGCTGGGTGCGGCGCTCATCAATTTAGCGTTGGCTAATATCGGCCTGCCGTCTTGGATGGAGCCTCAGGTGAACAATCCTTTTGCCTCGGGCGTGTCCGATCCGGTGGCGCCCTTTTTGGCACTGGCAATCGTGCCGGCGGTGTTTGAAGAACTATTCATTCACGGTGCGGTGATGAACGCCTATAAGGGGCGTGGGCAGTGGTTTGCGGCGGTGTATGCCGCCTTGATGTTCTCGATGCTTCACGGCTCGATCACCAATCTGTTCGGCACTTTTTTTGCCGCTATGATCTATGGGTATATGACGGTTGCCTGCGGTTCGGTCTATCCCGCTATGCTGGCGCATCTGCTCAATAACCTATTATCGGGCACCATTATGATGTACGGACAGAATTTCTTTAATATCGGCTATAACTCTTATTTTCTCTTTGCGGCGGCGGTGCTTTTCTTAGTATGCGCCTTTTTCTTCCTTGGCAGTTTGGAAAAATATTTCAAGCGCCATCCGCAACAGATTACGCCCGATACCTCGCTGAGCAAGGTTCCGGTCTTTGTTCCGATATTTGCCCTGTTGTGGGTTGCAAAAATTGTGTTATCGGTGTATAATATCATATAGTGGGCAAGCGCCCTGCGCTTTAACGCAGGGCGCTTTTTTTAATTAGCAACCGCAACCGCAGCGGCCTTGGTTATTGCAGGCAAGGATCCATACCAAGAACAGGATGATGATGATCCAGAGCCAGTCGTTTCCTTCGAACAGGTTGCATAAGCAGTTATTCATAACAAATACCTCTTTCTTAGTCTTCACTATTAGTATATGTGAAAGCGGGAAATTGGTGCAGGAGGTTCAAATGTCTAAAACCTTAAAAATCATTCTTTGTATTGTTGCCGTCGCCGTATTACTGGCGGTAGCCGTCGGTGCCTATTACGGCATTGAGATCGGCGGTGGTTTCCGCGAATCTGAGCAGGTTGAGGTAGAGGTGCCGAAAGGTGCCGGCGCATCAACGATCGGGCGCATTTTGCAGGAAAAGGGTGTGATCGGTAATGCCCTTGTTTTCCGCCTTTTTACCTATGGCAAGAGCTATGAATTCCAGTACGGTACCTTTGTGCTCGACCCGTCTAATAGCTATGCCGAGCTGATTGAGGTGCTTGAAACCTCTACTGCTAAGAGGGAGACACATACCCTCACCGTGCCCGAAGGCACCGAGGCGAGAGAGATCGTGGCGATGCTGGTGAAATTGGGGCTTGGCACCGAGCAGGAGATCAAAAACATTATCAATACCTATAACTTTGATTTTGAGTTGCTTAGTTCTTTGCCTAAGGATACCGAGTATCGGTTAGAGGGTTATTTGTTCCCCGATACCTATGAGATCTATGCTGAGGCATCAAGGGAGAATATCATTGCCATCATTCAAAAAATGCTCGATAATTTTGAGAGCAAAACGGCCGAATTACGCAAGGCGGCGCAGGGTAAGGATTTCCACGATATTATCATTATGGCGTCGATCATTGAGCGTGAAGGGCAAAAGGCGGATGAACTCCCCCTCGTTTCCTCGGTATTTTATAACCGTATTAAGATCGATATGAAATTACAAAGCTGTGCCACCGTTCAGTATATTTTGGAAGAGCGTAAGCCGGTTTTGACCTATGCCGATACCGAGATCGACAATCCTTATAACACTTATATGTATGAGGGCTTAACCCCCGGCCCGATTGCCAACCCCGGGCTTGCGGCCATTTCGGCGGCTATTTCGCCTGCCCAGAGCGATTATCTGTACTTTGTTGCCAAGGGCGACGGCGGGCATCTGTTTGGCAAGACCTATCAGGACCATATGAATAATATTGCGTCGGTGTCGTAAATGAAAGAGATTTTACAGGACTACTTAGGTCGGTTTATCGACGATTTTTATAGTGAGCATCAAGGAAAATTGGGTCAGTTGGAGCGTCAGGTGCGCCTTGAAGGGCTGCCCGTTGCCCGACGGGACGTGATTGCACTGTTGGAGTTTTTGTGTCATATCCATCGTCCTAAAAGAATTTTGGAGATCGGTGCCTGCGTAGGCTTTTCGGCGTTGTGTATGAGGGAGGCCTGCGGGAATGATGCTCAGATTACCACGGTGGATCGCTATGATTATATGATTAACCGTGCCAAACAAAATTTTGCCGATTTCGGAGCCGACAATATCACCCTGATTGAAGGGCAGGCAAGTGAAGTATTGGCACAGTTAGAGGGGAGCTTTGACCTTATCTTTTTAGATGCCGCCAAGGCACAATACCCCCGATTTTTGCCCGATTGTATTCGTTTACTTGCTCAGGGCGGCGTCTTTATGGCGGATAACGTACTGTGCGGCGGTATTGTGGCGGGTGCTCCGCTCGATAGCCGTCGGGATAAAACGACCGTTACCCGTATGAATGAATTTTTGGAATTGGTGAAAGGCGATAGCCGTCTTGCGGGGCAGACATTACTCCCCGTGGGCGACGGCGTAGTGCTTTTCAGAAAGAGGGAGCATGAATAAAGCGGAATTGCTGGCGCCAGCCGGCGATCTTGAAAAATTATATACAGCGATCGATTACGGTGCCGATGCCGTTTATACCGGCGGTGAGATGTTTTCTCTGCGCAGTGCCTGCGAGAACTTCTCTTTTGATGAGATGGCCAAGGGCGTGGACTATGCCCATCGCTTTGGCAAAAAGGTGTACTTAGCCTGCAACTGTTTTCCTCGCAACAACGAGATTCGCATGTTGCCTGAGTATATTACCAATATGGCGCAGGCGGGTATCGACGGGTGTATCGTGAGCGATCTTGGCTCTTTCTCGGTGATTAAAGAAACCTGTCCGGATCTCAAAATCCATATTTCCACCCAAGCCAGCACCGCCAACTATGCCTCTTGCATGGCGTGGTACAAGCTCGGTGCTCGGCGTATCGTTCTTTCCCGTGAACTCAATTTGCGTGAGATTGCCGATATCCGCCGTATGATCCCCGAGGATTTGGAGCTGGAAACCTTTGTTCACGGTGCGGTTTGCGTTTCCCATTCGGGTCGCTGTCTGCTTAGTGATTATATGGCGCATCGCAGTGCCAATCGGGGCGATTGTGCCCATTCCTGCCGTTGGAACTATGCACTGATGGAGGAAAAACGCCCCGGTCAGTATATGCCGATTACCGAGACCGATACCGGCACCTTCATTATGAATTCCAAGGACCTCAATATGATCCGCCACCTGCCTGAGATGTTGTTGGCGGGCATCAACAGTTTGAAAATTGAAGGGCGTGTAAAAACCGCCTATTACGTGGCTTCGATCGTATCGGCCTACCGCCGTGCGCTTGATACCTTCTATGAGGATATTGACGAATACGCCAAGCGCAGGGACGAATTTTATGAAGATACCTGCAAGGTCAGTCATCACGATTACTTTACCGGCTTCTTCTTTGATGACCCGAAGGAAAACGGTCAGCAATACGGCACCGCTTCTTACGTGAGAGATTGGGAGGTTTGTGCCGAGGTGCTTCAATATGATTCGCTCCGTGGTATGGTACTGTGCGAACAGCGCAACAAGTTTTTCCAGGGCGATGAACTCGAAGCCCTTTATCCGGGAGGCGACCGTTTGACTTTTCGTGCCGACCGCCTCTTAGACGATAAATTTCAGCCCATTTCCTCAACCCCGCACGCCGCCATGCGTTTTTACGTAGCCGTGCCCAAAATGCTGCCCAAGGGCGCCTATCTGCGCAAGCGTACGAGGAACTGATATGCTATGGTATCTTGCGGTGGTCTCACTGCTTACCGCCATCATCACCGCTTATGATAAATGGGCGGCTAAACATCGTAAAACCCACCGTATCACCGAATTGACACTTTTTTTCTTTGCCGTATTAGGCGGAAGTGCGGCAGAATGGATAACTATGCTTCTTATCCGACATAAAACCAAGCACGTAAGTTTTATGTTAGGGTTACCTCTGATCCTTGTTATACAAATTGTGATTTTAAGAGCCGTTTTCTTATAGAAAGCGGCTTTTTTTCTGCCCTTTGGGGCATACTCAAAACGGGTGATAATATGAAAAAGCGTATGGTAATCGTATTTTTTATGATACTGTCCCTGTTTGTGGGTATCATCGGCCGCTACGCCTATCTGGCGGGCGGGCGTGAGGTGGCGCAGTATACGGGTGTGTACGGAAGCCGTAGTATTCGTGTCGGTATCAATATGGCGCGTGGCGTGATGAAAGACCGTAACGGTAAGGTGCTGGTGGGCGCAGTAGAGCAAAAGGCGGTGCTGTGTGAGCCGATGTCGCTGAGTGAAGAATCGGCCGAGAGGCTAAGAGAGCACGCTGTTTTTATTTCAGCACAAGCGCTTGATGACGCCATTGCCGACGGACGTCCTTTTTTAGCGTACGTGGATGAAGAAATTTTCGGTAATGGTTTAGTAGGCATTACGGCTTTGCGCCGTTACAGCGGTATGGCGCAAAATCTTATTGGATACATTGATGGTGATGGGCACGGCGTAACGGGGCTGGAATCGATTTTTGATGAGGATCTCTTCCGTGAGGGGTATGCTTACAGCGTTTCCTTTCAAGCCGATGCTGCCCGCCGTGCTTTATCGGGATACGGTCTTGCCTTTGAAGGACGGCCTGTTGCACAGAGTGAGGGAATTGAGCTTAGTTTAGATGCCGAGATTTTGGAAATATGCGAAGCCGTTGCACCCGAACGGGGTGTGGTGTTGGTGAGCGATTTGCGCACGGGCGAGATTTGCAGTTGGGTATCAAGACCCACCTATGATGCTTATAACGTAGCTGATTATTTGCAAAGCGAGGATGCGATGCTCAATAAGGCGTTGTGCACCTTTTCCTGCGGTTCGGTTTTTAAGATCATCGTTGCCGCTGCGGCATTGGAAGCGGGATTGGATATAACGCAGGAATACGAGTGTACGGGTGCCTATACGGCGGGAGACATACAAATTTCCTGCTCGAAAAAAGAGGGGCACGGCAAGGTAACGGGGGAGAGTGCCTTTTGCCATAGTTGTAATCCCTATTTTTGCGAGTTGGCGGCGCAGGTGGGGGCGCAGGCGGTGCTCGATATGGCAAGGCGCTTTGGACTGGGGGAGAGTATCGATTTAGGCTATGGAATCAAGGCGCAGGCAGGGAAGTTACCGACCGCAGCCGATCTATCGGTGCCGGCGGCGCTTGCTAATTTTGCCATCGGGCAGGGGAGTTTGCAGGTAACGCCTGTGCAGGTGTTGCAGATTGCGTCAACCGTTGCCAACAAGGGCATACGCCCGTCTCTTTCCATCATTAAAGATGAAAAGACGCAGGAGGTATCGGTACTTTCGCCTGATACGGCAGGGCAGTTGGCACAGTGGATGGCAATGGCGACGAGGTACGGTACGGGGGTTAAGGCATCAACTGTCCATTATAGCGCCGCCGTAAAAACCTCTTCCGCCGAAACGGGTATCTATCAAAACGGAAAGCAGGTGCTTCATACCTGGGTAACCGGCTTTTATCCCGCCGAAGACCCGCAATACGCCATTACGGTGCTGGTAGAGGGCGGAAGCAGTGGGTATGCCTCGGCGGCACCGATCTTTTCTCAGATCGCCGATCAGATGTATGGTTGCGGATTGATTGAGCCTGTGCTATAATAAAACTATTCCGACAAAGGAGTAGAGCATGGACGAAAGATTTTCACGAATGGAAAAATTAGTATCGCCGGAGCAGATGAGTCGGCTTCCCGATGCGCACGTTTTGGTGTTTGGCATTGGTGGTGTCGGCGGTGCGCTGTGCGAGGCGTTGGTGCGTGCGGGGGTCGGTGCGATAACCATTGTCGATAACGATAGGGTGGAGCTGAGCAATATTAACCGTCAGCTGATTGCCTTGCAATCTACGCTCGGTCAACCAAAGGTTGAGGTGATGCGCTCCCGTATCCTGGATATCAACCCTGCTTGTAATGTTACGGTGCGTCAGGAGTTTTTCCTGCCCGAGAATGCCGACACCTATGATTTTTCGCAGTATGATTACGTTGCCGATGCGGTGGATACCGTAACGGCGAAAATTGAGATTATCGCACGTGCGAAAATGGCGGGTGTGCCGGTTATTTCGGCAATGGGAACGGGCAATAAGCTGGATGCAGCGAAACTAATGGTAAGTGATTTATTTAAGACCGACGGTTGCCCCTTAGCAAGAGTGATGCGATCGGGATGCCGTAAGCGAGGGCTTTCGGATATCAAGGTTGTGTATTCAACCGAGTCTCCCGTTAAGACTGAAAGTGCCACACCGTCGAGCATTTCCTACGTTCCGCCCGTGGCGGGATATATGATGGCGGGTGAGATCCTGAGGGATCTGATGGGCATTTCTTGACAGAAAATCAGGCGTATGATACACTGATGGCAGTTTATAAAAGGAGAAAACAAATGGTACAGATTGAAATGGAAAACGGCGGAATCATCAAGCTGGAACTGGATGCTTCTGCGGCCCCGATCACGGTGGCAAATTTTGAAAAATTAGTAAAAGAAGGCTTTTATGACGGACTGATTTTCCACCGTGTCATTAAGGGCTTTATGATCCAGGGCGGCGATCCGATGGGTACCGGCTTTGGCGGCAGTAAAGAAACCATTAAGGGTGAGTTTGCCGCTAACGGCGTGAACAACCCCATCGCTCATAAGCGTGGCGTCATTTCGATGGCACGCAGTCAGGATTTTAATAGTGCGTCCTCGCAGTTTTTCATTATGCACAAGGATGCGCCTTATTTGGATGGCAACTATGCCGCTTTCGGTCAGGTTGTCGAGGGTATCGAGGTTGTCGATGAGATCGCTTCGGTTCCCGTTGATTACAGCGACAGACCGAAGATTGCTATGGTAATCAAATCCATTACCATTATTGAATAAAATGCAAAAATTACAAAAAAGCCCTTGTATATTTTGAAAAATCCTATATAATAAGAAGTTGGAATAGTAATAACAATTTTGGAGGAAATAAACATGTCTGTAAAAGTTGCAATTAACGGCTTTGGCCGTATCGGTCGTCTGGCTTTCCGTCAGATGTTCGGTGCAGAAGGGTATGAGATCGTCGCTATTAACGACCTTACCAATCCCAAGATGCTCGCACATCTGCTCAAATACGATTCGGCTCAGGGCCGCTACGCTCTGGCTGACACGGTTGTTGCCGGTGAAGACAGCATCACGGTTGACGGCAAGACCATCAAGATCTACGCTGAGAAGGACGCTGTAAACTGCCCTTGGGGCGAGCTCGGTGTTGACGTTGTATTGGAGTGCACCGGCTTCTACACCTCGAAGGAGAAGTCCATGGCTCATATTAACGCCGGCGCTAAGAAGGTTGTTATCTCGGCTCCTGCCGGTAAGGATCTCAAAACCATCGTATTCAGTGTTAACGAGGATACTCTGACCGCTGATGATCAGATCATCTCGGCTGCTTCCTGCACCACCAACTGCTTGGCTCCTATGGCCAATGCTCTTAATAACTATGCTCCGATTCAGAGCGGTATCATGACCACCGTTCACGCCTACACCGGCGACCAGATGATTCTCGACGGTCCCCACAGAAAGGGCGATCTGCGTCGTGCTCGTGCCGCCGCACAGAACATCGTTCCTAACTCTACCGGTGCTGCTAAGGCTATCGGTCTGGTAATCCCTGAACTCGATGGCAAGCTGATCGGTGCGGCTCAGCGTGTTCCTACCTGCACCGGCTCCACCACCATCCTGATTGCTGTTGTTAAGGGCAAGGACGTTACCGTTGACGGTATCAACGCCGCAATGAAGGCTGCTGCAAGCGAGTCCTTCGGCTTCAACACCGATGAGATCGTATCTTCCGACGTTATCGGTATGCGCTTCGGCTCCCTGTTCGATGCTACTCAGACCATGGTTTCCAAGATCGACGAGGATACTTATCAGGTTCAGGTTGTTTCTTGGTATGACAACGAGAACTCCTACACCAGCCAGATGGTTCGCACCATTAAGTACTTCGCAGAGCTTGCCTAAGTAAAAAAACGAAAGCCGCCCTTCAAAAGAAGGGTGGCTTTTTTCTTTATAAAAAAAGAACCATACCAAAGGTATGATTCTTTTTTGGGAACTAACCCTAATTTTGATACAAATGCACCCCCTTTTGAGGTAAGGGGGTGCAATTTAGGCAAGGGGGGTGCAATTGGATTTTAGAGAGAATTTTCATTTAGATAGTTTTTGCTAAACAACTCTTGGTTCCATTGACTTAAATGTGAAAATTTATCAACGAGAAAAATTTGTTATTTTCCTCTTGACAAAATAACGATATTGCGCTATTATAATATTGCGATATGCAAATGCATTCGTAAACATAATTCGAAGCATAGTCTTCAGAAAGAGGTAATTATGATTAGAAAAACGATTAAGGTTAGTGACAACAATTTTAGAAAGTTCGATGACCCTCTTGGCAATGAAACTTCGAGAAAGTACATCTTCTATGCCAAGACTTGTGATGTTCCCGACGGCATTCCTATGGCAACAAATCCTCGTGACCAGAAACTCAATTCTACTGTGGCAAGTGCAATCACAGAGTCTCTCCTGAGTAATGATGGTCAATTTCATCTAAAGAACAGAGGTATCATCCTCTCTGCAAAGAGGGTGCGTTATGATAACCGACTGCAGGAAGTAACCATCGAATTTGAGGATGACAGTTGCCACGGCAATATTGATGGTGGACACACTTACAAGATTCTTCTCGAGAATAAGGACAAAATCTTGGATCAATATGTTCAGTTCGAAGTGATGACCGGCGTTGAAGTAATGATCGCCGATCTTGCAGAAGCTCGTAATACTTCTGTCGCAGTCGATGCAAAATCTATGGCAGAGCTGAGAGAAAAGTTTGATCCTATCAAGGAAGGTCTTGAGGGGCTACCCTTCTTCAATAGAATTTCCTTTAAGCAGAACCAAATTACAAGAGATGCCGATACCCAAAAAGCTCTGAAAATGATTGATGCACGCGATATTATTTCTATCATCTGTATGTTTAACATTGACAAGTATAGTAGCTCGGAGCATCCTACTAAGGCATACTCTGGCAAGCAGGCAATGCTGAACGAGTATTTGGAGGATCCAGAGCACTACAGAAAATTCGTTAACATTATGCCTGATCTTTTCGATCTTTACGATGCTATCGAAAACGAGTTTGCTGTAGCATATAACGAGAATGGTCGTATGTACGGTCGAAAATCCTATTCTGGCTATAAAGATGGTAGCCCCGTCGGAAAGAGTAAATTCTGTATGAATGATATTTGTTACAAAATTCCCGATGGACTTCTCTATCCCGTTCTTGCGGCATTTAGAGTTCTTCTCGAGTATGATACTGCCTCCAGAAAGTATAAGTGGATGGACGGCAAAGATCCTATTGCTGTTTGGAATAAGCACAAAGTTGGACTCACAAGAAGCGTTATGGATTTGGCTGGCTCTCTGGGCGATAAGCCTACCGTTTTTGGCAAAGATCTCAGCCTGTGGAATTACACCTATATGGTGCTTTCAAGTATGGAGGGAATTAGTTTGTTATGAGTTATCGCGTAAAGCTTCGCGTAAAGGAACTACTTGAAGAGAAAGAATTAACTCAAAAAAAACTCGCCGAGTTGGCGGGTGTACGCGAATCAACAATTAGTGACATTGTAAGAGGTTCTCGAACTGTTATCAATTTTGAACATTTAGGAAAGATTGCCACTGCGTTGAAGATTAGCGATATTAGAAAAATCATTGATCTTGAGGAGTTTTAAAAACGCACAACACTGATTAACAAAAAGGCTCTATGGCATCCCACAATGAGTGCCATAGAGCTTTTAGCAATATAGAATCCTAGGTTATTAACACCGATAATCGGGTTATCAATATTTTAACGATTGTTGCCTATCATTTAACGATTACCCCAACAAATCAACGATTATACCTACATTTTAACGATTATCAATCATTTAACGATTTAACGAACATCCGCTTGGGTGATTTGACAATTTCTCTGTTCAAAAGTCGGCAAAATGTCGATTTTGAGTATAAAATAACCGTCATTCCGTTGTATCAGAATGACGGTTATTCTTTGGCGGAGACGGAGAGATACGGTGCGCTCTCGGTTTATGCCGACCGCCCCGGGCGGTATGCGGCAAAACCTTCGTGCTCCCGACTTCGCAGTCCGCAAAGGCTAACGCGCCTTTGCGTCTGTTTCGACGAACAACGTTCGAACTTCCGTCATAAAAAAAGAACCATACCAAAGGTATGATTCTTTTTTGGCGGAGACGGAGAGATTCGAACTCTCGTGCGGTTGCCCGCAAACGCATTTCGAGTGCGCCCCGTTATGACCACTTCGATACGTCTCCGTATTGGACAGAAGCTGATGCTTCTGCCTTTGTTTACAGAATTTTGTCGATGTTATCGATTACGTACTGGCTCTCGGTAACCAACTGAACCGGCTGGGAGAAATCGAGAGTGAACAGACCGATAAAGGATTTGGCATCAACCATAATGGAATTATCCAGAGAATGGAAATATACGTCTTCATGAGCAGCGGTAGCGAGTCTTTGAATCGCTTGAAGTTCGGAAATGCTGTTGATAACAATTTGTTTAACCATAATGGGTAACTCCTTTCAAT
>JAZOCX010000046.1:0-5932 GCA_045596725.1 Eubacteriales bacterium | reverse complement strand
CTCGTCACGCGCGATCTGATCGCCGATTCGACCGAGGCGATGGTCATGGCTCACGGCTTTGACGGCTTGGTGATGATCCCCAACTGTGATAAGAACGTGCCCGGCCTGTTAATGGCGGCGGCGAGACTGAATATCCCCACCGTCTTTGTCAGCGGCGGGCCGATGTTGGCGGGTCGTATGGACGGCAAGAAGACCAGCCTTTCGAGTATGTTCGAGGCGGTCGGTGCATATAGCGCCGGCAAGATCGACGATGCCAAGCTTTGCGAGTGGGAAGAGAATGCTTGTCCCTCTTGCGGTTCTTGCTCGGGTATGTATACCGCAAACTCGATGAACTGTTTAACCGAGGCGCTCGGTATGGGTCTTAGAGGCAACGGCACCATTCCCGCCGTTTACTCGGCTCGTATTGAGTTGGCCAAGCACGCAGGCATGAAGATTATGGAGTTGGTGGAAAAGAATATCCGTCCTCGTGATATTATGACCGAGGCCTCTTTCCGTAACGCACTCACGGCCGATATGGCGCTCGGTTGCTCTACCAACAGTATGTTGCACCTGCCGGCGATTGCCAACGAGTGTGGCATTACTCTTAATTTGGATATGGCAAACGCCATTAGTGAAAAGACGCCGAACCTCTGCCACCTCGCCCCCGCAGGCCCCACCTATATGGAGGACTTAAACCACGCAGGTGGTGTTTACGCCGTGCTGGGTGAATTGGCGGCGCTGAATCTGCTCGATACCTCGGTGATGACGGCAACGGGCAAAACGATGGCAGAAAATATTAAGGGTGTTGTTAATCGGGATACCGAGGTTATTCGTAAGCCCGAAAATGCATTCAGCCAAACGGGCGGTATCGCCGTGCTGAAAGGCAACTTAGCACCCGACGGTTGCGTGGTTAAACGCAGTGCGGTAGCCAAGGAAATGCTGGTGCATGAGGGCCCCGCTAAGGTATTTAACAGCGAAGAAGAAGCCATTGCCGCTATTTATGCCGGTAAGATCGTGAAGGGCGACGTGGTCGTGATTCGCTATGAAGGCCCTGCGGGCGGTCCGGGTATGAGAGAGATGCTCTCCCCCACCTCGGCCATTGCCGGTATGGGATTGGATAAGGACGTTGCTCTGATTACCGACGGCCGTTTTTCGGGCGCCACCCGTGGTGCTTCGATCGGCCACGTGTCCCCCGAAGCGGTGAGCGGCGGCTTGATCGCCTACGTAAAGGACGGCGACGTGATTTCTATCAATATCCCCGAATACCGTATAGAACTTCGTGTTTCGGATGAGGAGATTGACAACAGAAAGAAAGAAATGCCCATTTTGAGAAAGACCAATTTGAAGGGATGTCTGGCCCGTTATGCCGCGCAGGTTGCTTCGGCAGATAAAGGGGCTATCATCAATAAATTCGAGGATTGATTATGACCTTACAACAACTGCAAGCCTTAGCAGGTGAGGTATCGGCGCTCAGTCTGTTTCGAGGACTGCTCGCCCAGCCCGAGATGCAGGCGTTGCTCGCCTTTTTGTCGGCAGACGGAGCCGATCACGAGCGAATGGGATTGTATGGACAGTTTGTTCATACCCTCAGTCGGCATAACGGCAGTTTTTCGGACTATTTGCGCCGAGCCGCCGCCGAGGATGAGAATGCCTATATCTGCAATATTGCCAAGGGTCGTGCGGTGTCGGAGAGTTTAACGGCAAACGCCGAAGCCGAGCTGGAACTGTTTTCCCGCTTAACGACCCTCACCCCCGAAAGCCTTTGCGAGAGTATTGCTCACGGCTATCTCCCCCGCTTTGAAAACGAGAGGGTAGATTTTGTAACCGAATACCGTCAGCGCATCGAGCAGTTAGACCGCTTGGGCTACGGCATTTTTGCGGCGGCAGGTATGTTCCGTGTTGAGGACAAAACCATTGTCCCCGTCGAAGAGCCGGATCGGGTGAATATGGACTCTTTTGTCGGCTATCAAGCCGAGCGTCAAAAGGTACTGGAAAACACCCGTGCCCTCATCGAGGGTCGTCCCGCCGCCAACGTATTGCTGTGCGGTGATGCGGGAACGGGCAAGTCCTCCACCGTAAAGGCGTGCGCCAACTATTTTTACGACCAAGGCTTGCGCTTGATTGAAATTCGCAAGGACCAGTTGTTTTCCCTATCCCACGTTATGGGTAGAATTGCGGGAAATCCTCTGAAATTCATTATTTTTATCGACGACTTATCATTTAATAAGAATGACGACTGTTTCAGTATGCTCAAAGCCGCGCTGGAAGGCTCGGCAGGAGCCAAGGCCGAAAACGCCGTTATTTACGCCACGTCTAACCGTCGCCACATCGTCAAGGAGAAGTTCTCCGAGCGAGGCCACGAGGACGACGTGCATCATTCCGATACCGTGCAGGAGCTCCTTTCCTTGTCCGACCGTTTTGGTCTGACGGTGTATTTCTCCAAGCCGAACAAGGCGCTCTATCTCGATATCGTTCACGAATTGGCAGCTCGCTACGGCATTAGCAAACCCGAAGCGGAGCTTGACCGCCTTGCCGAAGCCTTTGCTCTGGCAAGAGGCAGTCGTTCTCCCCGTGCCGCAGAGCAGTTCGTGAAAAGTTTATTATAAAAGAAGGCGAAAGAATGGAAAAGAAACTAACCCTTGACAGCGTATATAAAGCAAGCTACGTCCTTAAAGAGGTCGTACGTCCGACCGACGTGATTTACGCTCCTAAGCTTTGCGAAGGCGCTGAACTTTATCTAAAAACCGAAAATTTGCAGGTAACCGGCTCCTTTAAGGTTCGTGGAGCCTATTACAAAATGTCTCAGCTCAGCGACACCGAAAAAGCCAAGGGCGTTGTCGCCTGCTCGGCAGGAAACCACGCACAGGGCGTGGCGCTGGCGGCACAGAAAAACGGCATCCCCGCCGTGATTTGTCTGCCGGACGGCGCTCCCATCTCCAAGGTGGAGGCCACCCGCAGTTACGGTGCAGAGATCTGTATGGTCAAGGGCGTTTACGACGATGCATACGAGAAAGCCTTACAGCTTCGTGATGAGCAAGGGTATACCTTCATTCACCCCTTTGACGACCCCGACGTAATCGCCGGTCAAGGCACGATTGCCTTGGAACTGGCGGAGCAGGTTGCCGATATGGACGCCGTTATTGTTCCCATCGGCGGCGGCGGTCTTATTTCGGGTGTCGCCTATACGATCAAGATGTTAAACCCCAAGGTGAAAGTGTACGGCGTTCAGGCAAGCGGTGCCGCATCGATGCTCAATTCCATTCACGACGGTCATATTGAAACTCTTGCCTCGGTCGCCACGATTGCCGACGGTATCGCCGTTAAACAGCCGGGCTCCTTAACCTATGAGCTCGTTTCTCAGTATGTTGACGAAATCGTTTCGGTTACCGACGATGAAATCTCCGCCGCTATCTTAGCGCTGATGGAGAAGCATAAGCTCGTAACCGAGGGCGCAGGCGCCGTAGCCGTAGCCGCCGCTATGTTTAACAAGGTGGATATTCAGGGTAAAAAGGTTGTCTGCCTGCTTTCGGGCGGTAATATCGACGTTACCATTCTTTCCCGTGTTATTGCCCGTGGCCTGCTGATGTCGGGCCGCAGCTATCACCTGACTATTGAATTGCAGGATAAGCCGGGTCAGCTGGTCGGCGTGTCGAATATTATTGCCGAGCTCGGCGGTAACGTAACCGCCGTCCACCACGAGCACACCAACCCCGGTAGCGACGTTAACGGTTGCTATCTGAGTTTGGTTCTCGAAACCAAGAACTTCGACCATATCAAAGAAATCCGCCAAGCCCTCACCGATAAGGGCTTTAAGATCCTGTAAAGGAGAAATTTAAGAATGATTACTAAAATTGCTACCACAAAAGCCCCCGCCGCCATAGGGCCCTATTCGCAGGCTGTTTTGGTGGGCGATATGCTTTATTCTTCGGGTCAGATTCCCCTTGATCCCGCCACCGGCACGATGGTTGGCTCGAATATCACCGAGCAAACCGAACAAGTGATGAAAAACCTGCAAGCGGTATTAGAGGAAGCAGGTGTAGGCTTTGACAATGTCGTAAAAACCACCTGCTTTTTAGCCGATATCAATGATTTCGCTGATTTTAACGCCGTTTATGCTAAGTATATTACCTCCGCCCCCGCCCGTAGTTGCGTGGCAGTTGCCGCCTTGCCGAAGGGTGCGCTGGTTGAGGTAGAAGTGATTGCCAAGAAGTGAGAGTGAAAATGAAAAACACCGCTAAGTATACACGACAATTTTTCCCCATTGAAAATGCGCCGATGAAATGGGCACAGAAAACCTATGTGGAAAAGGCACCGAAATGGTGCTCGGTTGATTTGCGTGACGGAAACCAGTCGCTGATTATTCCGATGAGTTTGGAAGAAAAGCTCGATTTTTTTGAGTTGCTCGTTAAGGTCGGCTTTAAGGAGATCGAGGTAGGCTTCCCCGCCGCAAGCGAAACCGAGTACGAGTTTTTGTGTAAGCTGATTGAAGAGAACCGTATTCCTGATGATGTAACGGTACAGGTTCTTACCCAAAGCCGTGAGCATATCATTCGCAAAACCTTTGATGCCTTGAAGGGCTGCAAGAATGCCATTGTGCATTTGTATAACTCTACTTCCCTTGCTCAGCGTGAGCAGGTGTTCCGTAAGAGCAAAGAAGAAATTTTGCAGATTGCGGTAGAGGGCGCGAAATTATTTAAGAGAATTGCCGACGAAACGGGTTGTCAGTACCGCTATGAGTATTCGCCCGAATCCTTCACCGGCACCGAGCCGGAGTATGCTTTGGAAGTTTGTAATGCCGTGCTCGATATTTGGCAGCCTACGCCCGACAGAAAGGCGATTATCAACCTGCCCGTAACGGTAGAGTTGTCCTCTCCCCACGTGTACGCCAATCAGGTCGAGTATATGTGCGACCATCTCAAATACCGTGATGCCATTGAAGTATCCCTGCATCCCCATAACGACCGCGGTTGCGCCGTGGCCGATTCGGAGCTGGGTCTGTTAGCGGGAGCCGATCGCATTGAAGGCACCCTCTTTGGCAACGGTGAGCGCACCGGTAACGTGGATATTATTACCTTGGCGCTCAATATGTACGCACAGGGAGTTGAGCCGGAACTCGATTTTTCCAATATGCCCGAGATTACTGAGCTCTATGAAAGAGTTACCCGTATGCAGGTGTACGACCGTGCGCCCTACGCCGGCAAACTCGTCTTTGCCGCCTTCTCGGGTTCGCATCAGGATGCGATTGCCAAGGGTATGCACTGGCGTGAGGAGGAAAATTGCGATACTTGGACGGTGCCCTATCTCCCGATTGACCCGAATGACGTCGGCCGTGAATATGAAACCGACGTGATCCGTATCAACTCCCAATCGGGCAAAGGCGGTATCGGCTATTTGCTCGAACATCAGTTTGGCTACGTTTTGCCCGCCAAGATGCGTGAGGACGTTGGCTATGCCGTGAAGAGCGTGTCCGACCACGCCCACGCCGAACTTTCTCCCCAAGAAGTATTGCAGGTATTTACCGAGCAGTATGTAAATATCAGTAAGCATCTACGCTTGGTCGACTATCATTTTGTTCGTTCCCCTGAGATCCGTGTAACCGTTACGGTGGAGATCGACGGCAAGATGACCGAGTGGACAGCCACGGGCAACGGCCCGCTGGATGCGGTTGCCAACGCTATCAGAGAACAGATGGGCATCTGCTTTGCTAAACTCACCTATGAGGAGCACGCACTGAGCGTTGGTTCGTCCTCGCAAGCGGTTACCTATGTGAGTATCACGCTTGAAGACGGAAGCAGAGTATGGGGTGCCGGTGTTCACGATGATATTATTGCATCGTCCATCAATGCACTGTTCTCGGCCGTTAACAGATGTATGGATAAGGAGAAATAAGTATGGGAATGCCAATCACACAGCAGCTCCTTGCCGCCCCCGCAGGATTGGAGAGCCTGGTCGC